>CAZEYH010000319.1:0-3932 GCA_964515895.1 uncultured Clostridiaceae bacterium
CTGTTGGCACTACTACTGCTTGGTATAATAATGATTTTGCGGGTGAAAAATACGGTCGTATTCACTGGGTCAGTATACACCCTAATTTTCAAGGTAGAAAATTGGCAAAACCTTTACTGGCAGCTGCCATGGTGTGTCTTTCAGAATATCATGATAAGGCCTACCTTACATCTCAAACTACAAGTTACAAAGCTATAAATATGTATCTGGATTTTGGTTTTAAACCTAAAATAATGAGTGATGAATGCGAAAGAGCATGGATTATTCTAGAAAAGGTTCTGGGAAAGCAATTAACATCTTTTTGACATTGAGAATATTATATACCAGCTAATACAATTATAATGGAGATGGTATATAATGGAACTCATACAAAACCCTGTTTATATAATAACGCGAAAGATTGTTAGCCCTAATATGGAAATGGTGATAGATTATCCTGCAGTGGTGGGCATGCAAAATCAAATGGTGCAGCGAAATATAAATTCAAGAATTTTCTATCTTGTAAACAACTTAATTAATGAACAGATAAGAAAGCTTATCAATCAAGGATATGAAGATATATCAAAAATATCCATGCAGGGATGGTATGAAATTAAAAATAATCAAAGAGGCATATTAAGCCTGACTATAGGGAATTACACTTTTCCATACCCTGCTGCACATGGTTTTACTATCGTTAAGTCGTTAACATTTAATGTTCAGAATAGCAACATATATCAACTAAGGGACTTATTTAAGCCAAATAGTAACTATGTAAAGGTATTGTCCGGTATTATTGCAAAACAGATAAAAGATAGGGACATTCCACTGTTATCTGAATTTAAAGGCATTAAACCTGACCAGGATTACTACATAGCAGACAAAGCCCTTGTAATATACTTTCAATTATACGAATTAGCACCATATGCTTATGGATTTCCACAGTTTCCCATATCAGTTTATGAGATACAGAAGATTATAAGGGAAAATGGTCCTCTTGGGAAGATGGCTGCTAACATATAAGATGTTTTTCGGCAATGGGGAAATAATTCCAAGTGCACATTGACATATACAAAACAAATGTATAATATATATACATACATTAAAAATAAATGGTGGTGTATATATGGAAAGAACGCAAATTTATCTTAAAAGGAATCATAAGGAAGAATTACAGAAGATGGCCAAAGAAAAAGGAACATCCATGTCCGAACTGGTACGTGAAGCTGTTGTAGAGTATATTGCGAGAAGCAAGGAAGAATCTATAAATAAAATAGCTAATACCAAAGGATTATGGGCTGATAGGACTGATATAACTGACTCTGACAGCTACATTAATGAAATGAGGGAAAAATGGAGCATAAGAACTTCAAACACGGAGGAAAATAAATAGATTATGTTTGCATTAATTGATACAAATGTATTTGTAGACCATCTTAGAGGAAAGAATGAAGCAACAGAATTTCTAAAAGGATGCATTAATAAATATGATATTGTATATTATTCTGTTATTACACGTATTGAATTAATGGCAGGAATGCGACAAAATGAAGAGTCAATAATAAATGAACTGTTAGAAATATTCAAAGAAGTTAACGTTTCAAAAGAAATTGCATATTCAGCAGGACTTTACATGAATAAATATATAAAGAGTCATGGAATTAATGTGCCGGATGCTATAATTGCAGCTACAGCTAGAAGTTTAAATGCATCTTTATATACTCTAAATTTAAAGCACTTCCCTATGCAGGATTTCAAAATAGATATACCTTATTGATCTATTGGTCAAAACAGAGTCTTAAATATGACAACCCGTAAGCTTTGTTCAAATCATATACTTTAAAAGCAAAAAGTGTTTAGCGCTTCCTTTTTTACATACCTGATGCGATAGCAACCACACGGTTAAATTTATAGGAATGCTTAATAATTTTATACTTTGCTAATCTAATAATGCCATATTTTTGGTCATATACAAAAAATATGCACTCCTTTTTCAAAACATATTGACAAATTAAACGAAACATAATACAATATAAATCGAAAGATAAGCGAAACATTAACAAAATCAAAATATGTAAAGCAAGGATAAGATAGCGCTAACTAACCTATGAAAAACTTATACAGATTAAATTAAAATAACAGGAGGGGTAAAAAATGTATGATAAAAACTGGGCAAAGGTAGATGCAAAATCGCTACCCATAATTAAAACTGAGCTTCCGGGACCTAAATCTAGAGAAATGCATTCAAGAGCTTCAAAATACATGAAGGGATATTCCAGCCAAGTAAGATTGTTCCCTATAGTATTTGATTCCGGTAAAGGTTGTACTTTAACAGATGTGGATGGGAATGTGTTTATTGACTTTTCATCAGGTATATATGTAACAGGGTTGGGACATTGTCATCCGAAAATCAGTGAAGCAGTTGCTACATATGCAAAAAAGTTAATGAATTGCCACGATTTTACTACCGAGATAAAAATGAAACTTCTTGAAAAGTTGGCTTCAATAACAATGGGAGATCTAAATGGAATTCAGCTTTATGATTCAGGAACAACGGCAGTGGAAGCAGGCTTGAGATGTGCAAGAGCTGCTACTGGAAAATTTGAGTTTGTCTCATTCTGGAGAGACTTTCATGGCAAAACCATGGGAGCAGTAAGCTGCGCCGGTGTTAATAAAACTCAGGGGATGAGAGCTCCAGGATTTTTCCTTGCTCCAAGACCAAACTGTTACAGATGCCCTTTTAAAATGAAGCATCCGGAATGTAATTGTTTCTGTGTTGAACACCTTGAAAGTGTTATTAAAAATGAAACAACAGATCAGGTTGCTGCTATTGTCCTTGAACCAATACAGGGTTGGGGTGGTTCTGTAGTTCCTCCTGATGATTTTATGCCAAAATTAAGACAATTGTGTGATAAATATGAGATATTACTTTTTGCAGATGAAGTACTTACATGTATGGGAAGAACAGGCAAAATGTTCTGTATGGAACACTGGGATGTGATTCCGGATATTACCACATTGGGCAAAGGTTTTGGTAATGGTTTTCCTGTTACGGCAATGTGTGTAAGTGATAAGTATAAAGAGATCATAGAGACAATTTCAGCATCATCAAGTTATGGGGGAAATCCGATGGCATGTGCTGCTGCTCTTGCATCTATTGAAGTTATTGAAGATGAAAACCTTTGTGAAAGATCGGCACATCTTGGAGAAGTTTTTCTTGAGCGAATGAATAAAATGAAGGAAGAGCACAGGATAATTGGAGATGTCAGAGGAAAAGGCTGCTTATTAGCAATCGAATTGGTAAAAGATAAAAATACAAAGGAGCCTTATGAAGAAGCCGGAAGATTAGTTTACCAAAGAGCTTTTTCAAAAGGATTGGCATGGGTTCCGGCAGGTCACATATTAAGACTTTCACCTCCATTAATTATGGATGATGACCTTGCATTAAAAGGACTTGATATTATTGATGAGGCAATTGGAGAAGTTGAGAAGGAATTAGGGTATTAAATTTGAAATTGGAAGTTAGAAGTTAGAAGTTAGAAGTTAGAGGTAAGAGGCGAGAAGTGAGAAATGAGATTGTAGATGAGAGATTATGAGTCAATAGTTTAGGATTAGAAGTGTTAAGTTTAGTGCTAGAGGTCAAAAGTTTACCGCTAGAAGTCATAAGTTATGAATTGGATAAAAAGTCAAGTTAGAATTAAGAAATTTGTATTAGAAGGTGGTTCTGGCAGATAACTAAGTAATTCGAGATGTTCTAGAATGAAATTTTCAAGTAATATCAAATAAGTATTAAACGATGCGAAATAACATAATAATAGATGAGAAACTGGAAAGGAATTCTTGAAGGGAGAGTGAAAAAATGGATGAAATTAGGGTTGGAATAATCGGTTTTGGTTTTATGGGTAAAACCCATACATACGGCTATAAAACCATTCCACTTTATTATAACAACC
>CAZEYH010000320.1:0-1330 GCA_964515895.1 uncultured Clostridiaceae bacterium
TTTTCTTTAAGTTCCTTTACCAGTGGGGCCATTTTTATAGCATCGGGTCTTGTACCGAAAACAATTACTACCTTTAATTTTTGCATTAAACTCATCCTCTACAAATATATTTGATAAATATGTTTGTTTCTTTCTTGGTTCTTTCTCTGCTTGCAAAGTATGCAAACAGAGTTATTGACGACTTAACGACTACTTTAACAAATACTTAAACGATTATTTAACGGTTACCTGCTTTTTTTAATATTTTTACAGAAAGATTGCTATCCTTACTACTATTAGCATTTCTTGTTGATATATCAGCTGTACTAACTGTATTAACTTTATCGGTACCCATATCACCCGTATTTTTCCCCTCATGTAGGATTGTTTTATCCTGATAAGATTCAACCTCTATTTCATCGGAATCATCTGTAATGCCTACCATATATCTCGCACCGGCTATGATAAACGCAGAAACCAAGATAAGTAATATAATAGCACTTAAAGCACCTTTATCTGTAAGTACGATAGCACATAAACCTAAAGCTGCACTGGCAATATATAATATAATTACAGATTGTTTTTGACTTAAACCCATATCCATTAGTCTGTGATGCAAGTGTCCCCTGTCTGCAGCCATTACCGGTTTTCCATTTAGTAATCTGCGGAATATTGCAAACACTGTATCGAATAATGGTAATCCTAGGGCTAAAATTGGTATAGCTATAGAAATTGCAGTATAAGATTTAAACATCCCTTCTATAGAAATGACTGCAAGAGTAAATCCAAGAAAATAGGCTCCTGTACTTCCCATAAATATTTTTGCAGGGTTAAAATTGAATGGAAGAAACCCGAGGGTTGCTCCAGCAAGTGCTGCAGTAATAATTGAAGAGAAAGGTCCTACTATCGGCGTAAGGATTGATACAAAAAACAATGATAGGGAAGAGATTGATGCTACTCCTGCTGCAAGGCCATCAAGGCCATCTATTAGATTAAGGGCATTTGTTATTCCTATTATCCACAATATGGTAAGAGGGTAAGATATATAGGGACTTAATTCTGTAACTCCAACCTGAGAAAAAGGGTTGGTTATTCGTTCAATTCTTGTATCAGATATAAACATTACTGCAAGAGCAGCTATAAGTTGAAAAAAAAGTCTTGTCTTCGCACTTAAAGGTTTGATATCATCAATTGCACCTATTAGTACAATAATTGTTATACCTACTAGCAATCCAATAAGATCCAGCCAAGATTCCAACCATTGATTTCTAGTTAATAGAGAACTCAATATAGTGAACAAAACAGAAAGAATAAAGCCACATACAATAGCCAGTCCGCCCATTAAAGCAAT
>CAZEYH010000320.1:1430-3925 GCA_964515895.1 uncultured Clostridiaceae bacterium
GATCTGGTTTTAATGAGCTCAACAATTTCCATAAAATACTCATCCCATGTAGGCCTCAAAACTATACCCCCAATGTTTCCTAAATACTAAAAAACTTTTTCTCAATTTCCGCAATCTTGTCTAATCTTGTTTTATGTCTACCGCCTATGAACTTTGTTTTGAGCCATGTATCTACAATATCCAAAGCAATACCTGTTCCCAGTACTCGACTACCTAGAGCTAGAACATTGGTATTATTATGTTCTCGGCTCATTCTGGCCATGTAGCTATTAGTACAAAGTGCAGCTCTGATACCGGGAACTTTATTTGCAGAAATTGAAATTCCTATACCTGTACCGCAAATAAGAATACCTTTTTCACACTCGCCTTTTTTGACAGCTTCTGCAACAGCAAGTCCAAAATCAGGATAATCAACGGAGTTTTCCTTACAATTAGTTCCGAAATCCTTTACTTTATAACCTTGCTCAGTAAGGTAGTCAATTATTTCGTTTTTTAGTTCATAACCAGCATGATCACATCCTATTGCAATTTTAATCATATTATTAGCACCTTCCATTATCTTATTTTACAGCATTTTACACCATTATGTCAAAGAAAGTTTTATTACAAAACTATTAAGATTTATCTCTTATAAGATTCATCTCTTACATTTTTAATTCTTGTTTTAACCTTTCAACAATTTTATCTACAGCTTCTTTTATATCTCGTGCACATTGCCTATAAACCTGTATGGGCATTCCATAAGGGTCAATAACATCTAATGTAAAATCGTAATTATCAGCAATATCTTTTCCAAAATAATCTTTGGTATTTTTTCTTTCAGCATATTCTTGCAAGGTATATATTTTTGATTTCACACTTGGGAATAATCGTATTATAGCATCTTTATGCTTACGTGTCATGGTTAATACTAAATATGCATCTTTTATATCTTCATACTCAATTAGTTTAGCCCGGTGACAACCAATATCAATCCCCCAATCATCTTTTAACGATTGAACTGAATTTGGAGTAGCGAAATCACCACTTATTGCCATAACCCCCGCAGAAGATGCAGTAAAATGCTTTGATAATAAAGGGTCATTTGCAACTGCAGAATTAAAAAAACCTTCTGCCATAATACTTCTGCATGTATTTCCTGTACATATAAAAAGTATTTTTTTCAGTAATAACACCGCCTTCTTATACTCGTAGATTTTCACATTCTAACTTTCAATTTATAACATTGTACCACCAACTTATGACTTCTAACTACTAGTTACCGGTCTTTAAATACGATCTCTAGCTCAAAAGCTTTAACCAAAGCATCAAGAAGTCTCTCGCATCTAGTAATACTATGATTTGATTATATTATATCCTGCAGCTTTATTCATCCTATTCATAATTGCTAGCCCAATTCCTGTTTTATTTACAGCTTCGGCAAGGATTACCTGTATATTCCTATGATCGAATTCTCTAAAACAGTTAAACAAATTTGATGCAATTATGTCAGGATGGCTTCTATCACCCATAGAAATAACTACAGGCCTATTATCAATAGGTTCATTGTAAAAATCTTTAGTTTGTTCTGTTGCAAGGATACCTACTTTTATTCCCTTATTAGTATAATCAATAACCAACTCATTTATTTTACTAATAACGCTATCCGATTCACCTTCAACTACAATTAGATCTGCCTTTGGAGAATAATGTTTATATTTAACTCCGGGAGATTTTGGAGTTAAATTAACATAATCTCTTGACAAAAGGGCAGGATCCAGTTCTACTTCCTCCAATTCTTTCCTCAGTTGTTCTATTGTTACTGCTCCCGGTCTTAATATTGATGGAGGTATTGATGTCGTATCTAATACTGTTGATTCAAGACCTACATCTGTAGGGCCACCGTCAATTATTAAATCAATTTTTCCTGAAAGATCTTCTATTACATGGTTTGCCAATGTCGGACTGGGTCTTCCGGAAGAATTTGCACTTGGTGCAGCTATAGGCAGACCCGATTCTTTTATTAGCGCCAGTGCAATAGGGTGAGATGGCATTCTTATTGCAACAGTATCAAGACCTGCAGTTATCTCATCAGGAATTATGGAAGACTTTCTAAAAACCAGAGTAAGAGGACCGGGCCAAAATTTATTAATTAATTTTTGGACTCCAGGAAGTACTTTTAAAACCAGATTATCTATTGATTTACTATCAGCAACATGAACAATGAGAGGATTATCTGATGGTCTTCCCTTAGCTTTAAATATGTTATTAACAGCTTTACTGTTTAAAGCATTTGCTCCAAGACCATATACAGTTTCTGTTGGAAAAGCAACCAAGCCGCCATTTTTTATAATATTGGCAGCATAAATAAGCTTGTCCTTTTCAATATTGTTTTGATCTATCTTTATTACTTTTGTTTTCAAATTTAAGTCGCTCTCCTAATCAATTGATAAAACTATAATAATATTTTAACAGTACTTGCGTATTTAGTCCATGGTTATCAGCAAAATTTTATA
>CAZEYH010000321.1:0-3903 GCA_964515895.1 uncultured Clostridiaceae bacterium
GAATTGCAATCCATCAGAATGTAAAATATGGACTTTTTTCTGCATTTTTTAGACTACCATCATTTTATAGGGAAGAACAAGAAATACTGGATAAATCAAATGAAATATTAAAAATTTTTAAATTGGAAACTAAGAAAGATGAGCTGGCAAAAAATCTACCTTATGGAGAGCAAAGAAGACTGGAAATCGCAAGAGCTCTTGCAACAAAGCCATCACTTCTATTGCTTGACGAGCCGGCGGCAGGGATGAATCCAAATGAAACACTAGAACTAACGGAGCTTATTAAATGGATATGGAAAGAATATAACCTTACAATACTTCTTATTGAACATGATATGTCCCTTGTTATGAAAATTTGCGAGAAGATATATGTTTTAGATTATGGTATGGTAATTGCTGAAGGGACACCAGATGAAATTCGAAATAACAAGCGTGTTGTAGAAGCTTACCTGGGAGGTGAGTTATTAGATGCTTGAAGTAAACAATATTGATGTTTATTACGGAGTAATACATGCCCTGAAAAATGTATCTTTAAAGGTACAGGAAGGTGAAATTGTAACCCTCATTGGTGCAAACGGAGCAGGCAAGACTACCACGTTGAGGGCTATTTCCAGCTTAATAAAACCTTCAAAAGGTTCCATATATTTCAGAGGTGAAAAAATCAATGGTATAAACCCCCAGGAAATTGTAGCAAAGGGTATCTCCCATGTTCCTGAAGGCAGACATATTTTTCAAGACATGTCAGTATCAGAAAATTTGGAACTTGGTGCTTTTTTAAGAAAAGATAAAGATGGAATAGAAGATGACTATGAAATGATTTATTCCAAGTTTCCAATATTAAAAGATAGAAGTAAACAAAGGGCCGGAACATTAAGCGGAGGAGAACAGCAAATGCTTGCAATTGGTCGTGCCCTTATGTCAAGACCAAAGCTTCTCCTTATGGACGAGCCTTCAATGGGACTCGCTCCTCTTCTTGTTCATGAAATATTTTCCATAATAAAAGAAATAAACAACCAGGGTACAACAATTCTCCTGGTGGAACAAAATGCTAATATAGCCCTTTCTATCGCTGATAGGGCCTATGTTATAGAAATAGGTTCAGTAGTTATTGAAGGTTCGGGTAAAGAGTTAGCAAGAAGTGAAGAAATTAAAAAAGCATATCTAGGAGGTTGATCTTATGATAGTTAGAAGCAGGATGACAAGTAATCCATATATAATATCCCCTGATGCTACAATAGCTGAAGCATTGGAGATTATGCGTAAGAACAACATAAGAAGGTTACCGGTAGTAAAGAACGGGAAATTAGTCGGCATAGTTACTGAAAGAGAAATGCAGGAAGTTTCACCTTCAAAAGCGACTACTTTAAGCGTCTTTGAATTAAATTATCTCTTATCCAAAACTAAGGTAAGTACGGTAATGACAAGGGATGTAATTACTGTTTCTCCTGATTCGCTTCTTGAAGAGGCTGCAGTTCTTATGAGGGACAACAGGGTAGGTGCCCTCCCTGTGACTCAAGATGGTGCAGTTGTAGGTATTATCACAGAAACGAATATTTTTGATGCTTTCATCGATCTACTTGGTTTCAGGGATAGTGGCACAAGGATTTCAGTGGAAGTTGAAGATTCTCCGGGAATTCTAGCTAATGTAGCAAATGTTATTAAAGGCTTTGGTGCTAATATCACCCATCTTGTGGTTTACAGAAGTCAAACAGGAAAAAGTGATATTGTTATACGAGTAAACACTACCAATACCGATAATATGATTTCAGCTCTAGAAAAGCAGGGATATAAAGTAACGTCTGTATTAAAAAATGGTGACCATTGAGCCACGAGAAAATGTATACTATCCATAGAGTTTGAATTTAAAATTTATTTAGCAATAGTACAATCTAATAATTACGCTAATATAAGGAGTAAACACATTAAATGAAAGATATAAAATCTTTTCACAAAGATATTATACTGCTTTTCATCGCAGAGCTTCTCTGGCCTTTGGGACTTGCTCTCTACACAAGCTTTTTCCCTTTACATATAAGAGAGCTTGGAGGAAGCGATATTATTGTCGGTATAATAATGTCAATTCCTAATATCCTTGGGATACTGGCCATCTTAGGAGGTATTTTATGCGATATTACAGATAGAAAATACGTAATAATTTTTGGATGGGCTATTACTATTCCGGCACCACTAATCTGGGCTTTTGCAAATAGATGGGAGTGGATGCTTGTAGGCCAAATTATTTATTCTTTAACATGGGTTTGTTCTCCTGCCATAACTCTTTATATTCTGGATTACGAAACAAAGGCCAATAAAATGGCAGGCTATACTCTAGTATATTTAGCTGGCCCTCTAGGGTCAACTATTGCTCCTGCTATAGGGGGAAAGATTATTTCTTCTTATGGGAGGCAGACCCTTTATTTAATCGTTTTTGCTTTATACTCAATTTCAACATTATGTACACTCATGTTAACCAAACAACCTGTAGAAAAAAATAAAGATTTAAGAAATAGTTTTAGTCTTAAACTTGATATGAATTCATCTTCTGTAAAAAAGCTGGCCTCAGCTGTAGTTTTCTTTACTTTTCTAACTGCAGTTCAAAATATAGGAGAATCATATTTATCTCTCTTTATGAGTGAATTTCGTAAAGCTTCTATTGATTGGATAGGATTCTATTATACTGCTTTATTTATAGGTGCTTCCCTTTTTACTGCTCTTTTAGGGAAAAGTAATGAAAGATTAAATCCTCATGTAAGCCTTACTACCGGTAATATCTTGTTTATTATGTCTATACTGTTCCTTGTATTTCCTACAAACAGTGTATTTGTGCTGATTCTTGCATTCTTCTTAAGGGGCATGAACCGTTCTATTCTTGTATTCAATCAAGCTATATTTGCCCAGAATACAAATAACAGCAATAATAAAGGTTTTATACTATCTTTATTTATTGCTTTCAGAAGCATAATGATAGGGCTGGCTGTTTACCCCGGAGCGTTTTTATTCCGTGCCAACCCTAAATATCCATTTTATGCTGAGGCTATTCTTGTAATAATCTGGATTCTGTTTTCTTATAGCAGACACTTCAAGAATTATTTAAGGAATAATTAATGTCTACTCCTCACAAACTCTTTTTGCAATTTCTGCCCATTCCCAAAGTCTCTTGGGTTGATAGCGTATCGTACTCACATCCTTAAGTATGAACTCAAAATGTAAGCATCGCTAAGTCTTGACATAAGTTTGTGTATTATTATTTGTCTTATACATTGATTTCCATACCTGTCTTTAGTATCTCATCAACCAATCCTATTTTTTCTATATAATCTTTCATAGTAAAAGGCTGTGGCTGTATGTCGATTTTATATTCTAAAGCATGCATTAGAAGAAAGGTGAGTCCGTCTACACGAGTCATGTTTTCAAAAGCAGGAGAAAATATTGCAAGGTCAACATCACTATCCTTTACGTAGTTGCTCTTTGCATAGGACCCAAACAAAATCACCTTTTCTACAGGTATCCTTTGCTTCAACTTCTTAATATAATCCATTGTTATATTAAGAACTTCTTGAGGGACTGTACCCATATGAAAGCCTTCCCAGTAACTATATTTTTCATAATTGTCCAATCTGTTATCTCCTAAACCATACTGTTGATACTGAAGTACAAAATTCTACTATTAATACATTATTTATTTAATAGATTATTACAAAAAACAAGCTTTGAATGTTCATTCTATGCGGTGTTTCTAAACCTCTTAGCGTTTAATATCATTCAAGTTTTTAGTGTAAAAAGACTCTCCAAAAATGGAGAGTCTTTGGCGCGCCCAGCAGGAGTTGAACCCGCAACCTTCTGATCCGTAGTCAGACGCTCTATCCAATTGAGCTATAGGCGCATTTAATATTAATGTATAAA
>CAZEYH010000322.1:0-3889 GCA_964515895.1 uncultured Clostridiaceae bacterium
TTTTTAATTCTTTTGTATTCATACCGTTTGCCGATACCTGAACAGGATTTAAAATATCTACTCCGGCCTCTATAAGGTCAGGTATTAACGGTTTTATTGCTCCGCATGAATGAAGGAAAACCTTAATATGGGGAGCCTTTTCTTTAATAAAAGAAAAAAGTTTTTTATGTCTGGGTTTTACAAATTTACGGTACAAATCAGGTGAGATTAATAAACTATTTTGAGTTCCAAGGTCGTCTGCCTCTATAGCTACCAGAACGTCTTTTCCCACTAGCTCCAGAGCTTTTTCCCAATATGCCGTCTTAATCTCTAAAACCTTGTCAAGTATTCCACAAACCAGTCCCGGATCAAGTACAAAATCCATAAATAATTGTTCGAAGCCGCGAATTCTTAAAGCCATTTCAAGTAATCCCGCACATATGCCATGCATAACAAAAGCATAATCCCCTTGTTTTCTGCTATCTTCTATACGATTTGGGAATTGGGCTATTCTAGTATTATCCAATGGATTGGGCCAAGCAAAATTGTTAAGATTAGATATCTTCATTTCCCCTGACATAGGATAAGACATCATATCGAAATAAAAGCCTCCTGCGACAGGTTTTCTCCAACCAACTCTCCATTCATCGACGAACTCTATGTAACCGTCAACTTCTCTGTACTCTGTTTTGTAGTCTGATGGTGCTGAGGGTATAAGTCCTCTGGTATCTACTTCGAGTTTTTCTAAAACATCTTCTCGCATAAAAGCCAACTGTTGTACAGGATCTAATATTTCAGGACTAGTGTCCAAGTCCTCCCAGCCTTTATATTTTATGAAGTTTTCATATGCTTTAATGCTGATACCAGTCATTTTTGTACTGCCCAAATCAAGTGGAATCCTATCTGCTTCCTGATGATTTAGTGCAGCTTTTACACGTTCTGCAGGTGTCATTAATTTATTTGCCATTGTACCACTTCCCCTATTTGTTTAACTACATATCTTATTTACTTATATATCTTACTTACATGTTTTATTTGTGTATTTTATTTGCGCATCCTATTTGCCAATCTTATTTACATATCTTGTTTACCTAGATATCTATCAACCTATCTGCTTACTCAAAATCTATTTTAAGGTCCATTAAAATTCCTTTTAGCGCTTCTAATGCAGTTTCAAACAACTCCGGGCCGGAAAACCCTCTGTATTTCCCTCCATGTGCCAAATGAGGTTCCAGTGAAATAAACATACCGTTTTTAATTCTCAACATATCTAAAATTTCTTTTATATTCCCATCTCCCTGTCCTGCTACAACTATTTCCCCCGAGCCCTTCTTGGAATCTTTAACATGAATATATTCTATATAGTCTTTAAGCTTACTGAAACTTTCCTTTAGAACATCCTCACCTGCTACAACAAAGTTTGACGGATCAAAAACCGCTCTAAAACTATTACCGGGCAAAGCATTAAATAGATTAAGGCACCTTGCGCTAGTTTCTCCATAAATATTTGCTTCATTTTCATGAAGAAGCATAATATTGTTTTCAACAGCTATCTCCAGCATTTTTTTTAGTCTGTCTATTACCTTATGCCTATAAAGATCTAAATCTTCTTTATTCATGTAAAAGGAAAATATTCGAATGTAACGAGATTCCATTTTTAAAGCTACTTCAACAGCTCTTTTAAATTTATCCAGATGATTTTCAAAATCATCATTTATATCAATTTTTCCTATAGGTGACCCGATGGATGATATTTTTATGTCCTCTCCAAAAAGCGCCTCCCTTACCATATTCAACTCAATATCATTGAGTTCCAGCACATTCTTATTCCAAACGCTTCTTAACTCAATATATTTTATATTATTCCTTCTAATAACTTCAATTTGTTCATGTAGATCTGATGATATCTCATCAGCAAAACAGCTTATTCTAAACATTCTATTCACCTCTCTCCTATTAATACGCAAATATTTTAAGTACTTATTGTTCAAAACCTTTCATAACCTTTAGTTCTCGAGGTAAATGAATATCATAGGACTCCCAATCACTCCATTCCCCACTAATAAAACCATTATATCCTGAATCTTTCAGTAGTCTTATTGCAGTTTTATGGTCCACCTTGCCTTCACCGATAGGCTTGAACTCCAACCCCATATCAGTTATTAACCCATCATGTACATGAACATGCTTTATCCAAGGCTTCAATATTTTGAATGAGTCAGTTATGGTACAAGATGCCCTAAGTACCGGATGCATTATATCCCAATTTACAGCAATAGCAGAATGATTTACACTTTTCATAATATCTGCAACTGCTTGGGGCTCACACCAACTATCATGGGTTTCAACGCAAATTGTTATACCTCTGTGTAATGCATAATCCGAAAGTTTTGTTAATGCATCAACTATCAAGTCAAAACTCTTCTCCCTACTGATGCCTTCCGGTATATTTCCACCAAATACTCTGATTGCAGATGAATTTACTTCTGCCGCAAGATCAATTGAACGTTTTGTAAGTTCAATATTTTCTTTGGTATTTAAGGGATTTGCATAACTGCAGGAGGTAGCTATGCAACAAATCTTTATCCCACTGTCTTCAGACTTCAGTCTGGCTTCACGCAAAACCGTCTTTGAAGAATCTGTCTCTATGCCATGCATATGCCCTTCTTCTATGCGAGGTTCAAACCCATCATATCCATAAAGTTTTGCAATCTTAAGGGATTGTTCTAAATTAAGTTCAGGAACGGAAAAGCTCATAAATGAATATTTCATTATAATTACCTCCTGTATAATATAGGTAATATTGGTATTTTTGATAAAGTCAAATTCAATGATAACAATATTAATTATATATTAATGCTCAAAGAAAGTATTTAAAAATATTGGCAAAAAGTTTGCAAATCTTGTGATAATAATATAAAATTGTTAGAAATAAGATTTTGCTCTAAAATCTGCTAAGAAGGGTGTATACAATCATGGAAAAACACAATGATTTTAAAAAGATACCGGATACAGATTTTGCTACACTTCACCATATTGATGATTCTTATACTATGAATACCTTACATTTTCATAATGTTTTTGAAATATACTTCGCATATACAGGAGGACTCAAATATTTCGTAGATAACAGAATATACCCTGTAGAAAAAAATGATCTTTTTATATTTAACCATCTTGACCTGCACAGAATAGGTATTCCTTCCGGTGTACGCTATGAACGATTTATAATAATTTTCAATCCTGATTATATTCAAAACATGTGCACTGATACTACTGATTTATTGGAATGCTTTGTGAACAGAGGTCCAAATTTTTGCCATCGTTTGCCGTTATCAAGTCAGCAGGCTGAAACATATATGTCACTGTTTAAGAAAGCTCAAAGTCATATGAAAACCAACCTGTATGGAGAAGATGTATATAAAAAAATAGTTCTGGCAAAAATTCTTGTTTTTGTTAATAAGCTATACCGGGACAATCATTATTCTATTCCTGTTCGCTATGACGCAGAGTATGCTAAAATTAAGCCTATTCTAAATTACATAAATGAAAATATACATCAAAAGCTATCACTTGACCACTTGGGGAATCATTTTTATATAAGCAAATTCCATTTATGCAAAATCTTCAAAGAGGTTACAGGGTTCACTGTGAATGAATACATAGTTTACCGAAGAATTATAAAAGCTACCGAGCTACTGAGAAAAAACTTTTTAGTATCTCAAGTTTCTGAAATGGTAGGGTTTCAAAATAACTGTCATTTCATAACTACATTTAAAAAATTTTTGGGGATAACTCCGAAACAATATGCTTTAAATTCTCTCACAAATAAAGTCACGAGTGTTTTTGGCAATTTATAAAATTTTGCTGATAACCATGGACTAAATACGCAAGTACTGTTAAAATATTA
>CAZEYH010000323.1:0-3867 GCA_964515895.1 uncultured Clostridiaceae bacterium
GCAGAGAGTGGGGAAGTCCCACTCTTTGCTATTATTTAAGACAATAGGAATTTATATGTTTGGAGGATTGGCATGAGCAATAAAAAAATTGAAGATATAGTTACACAAATGGTATTACCAATAATAGACAAAATGCTATTTGAATTGGTAGATGTAGAATATGTCAAAGAGCGAAACAATTGGTATTTAAGAATTTATATAGATAAACCCGGAGGAATAACAATAGATGATTGTCAAGCTGTAAGTGAGGAGTTAAGCGATGAACTTGATAAAGCTGACCCAATAAAGCAAAGTTATATACTGGAAGTTTCATCTCCGGGATTAGGAAGACCTCTCAAGAAAGACAGGGATTTTGAAAGATATAAGGGTGAGACTGTGGAAATAAAGTTGTTTGGACCCATTGACGGTAAAAAAATATTTGAAGGTGAACTTTTAGGTTTAGTGAATAATAGAGTCGCTATAAAGCTGGAAAACAATGTAATAATGGACTTTGATAAAAATGAAATAGCATTAGCAAAACGGACAATAAAGTTTTAATATTGAAGGAGGTTGCTATGGTATATGAACGCTGAACTAATGCATGCTTTGGAGCAATTAGAAAAAGATAAGGGAATTGAAAAAGAGCTTCTTATTAATGCTATTGAAGCGGCCTTGATGTCAGCTTACAAAAAGAATTTTGGGCCGGCGCAAAATGCCAGGATATATATTGATAGAGAAACAGGAGGGGTAAAAGTATTTGCTTTAAAAAAAGTCACTACCGAACCTGAAAATGACATTTTGGACATATCAGTAGAGGCTGCAAAAAAAATAAAAGTTACTGCTGAAGAAAATGATATGATTGAAGTTGAGGTAACACCCAGAAAGTTTGGGAGAATTGCTGCCCAGGCTGCAAAACAGGTGGTTGTACAACGGATTAAGGAAGCTGAAAGAGACATCATATTTGAAGAATTTTATAATAAAGAAGATGATATTGTAAGTGGTTTAATACAAAGGTTTGATAGAAGGAATGTAATAATTGATTTGGGGAAAACTGAAGCAATATTAACTCCTTCTGAACAGACTAATGGTGAGAAATATAATATAAGCGACAGGCTTAAAGTTTATGTACTTGAGGTAAGAAAAACACCAAGAGGTCCTATAATCATGGTTTCAAGGACTCATCCAGGACTGGTAAAGAGATTATTTGAGCTTGAAGTACCTGAAATACATGATGGTATTGTTGAAATAAAAGGTATTTCTCGTGAGCCCGGTTCAAGAACAAAAATTGCTGTTTTTTCCAGGGATGAGAATGTAGATCCTGTAGGTGCATGTGTAGGTCATAGAGGTATTAGAGTACAAGCAATTGTTGATGAATTACAGGGAGAAAAAATTGATATTATCAAATGGAGTAGCAATCCCGGAGAATTTATTTCAAGCAGCTTAAGTCCTGCTAAAGTTTTAAGAGTTGATATTAATGAAACAGAAAAAGCTGCAAGAGTGATAGTACCTGACTACCAATTGTCTTTAGCTATAGGAAAGGAAGGACAAAATGCACGATTATCAGCAAAACTTACAGGTTGGAAAATAGATATTAAGAGCGAATCTCAATTAAGAAACGAAATTGAGAAACAATTACTAAACTTAGATACTAACATTGATGCCAACAATAAACCTGAAGAAGACTAACTTTGCTCAAGTTATTAGGAGTGTGGTACAATATGAAACAGAAAAAGGTGCCCATGCGTATGTGTCTTGGGTGTAGGGAATCTAAGCCTAAAAAAAGTTTGATTAGGATAGTAAAAAATAAAGAAAATGAAATATCTGTTGATTTAACAGGTAAGATGCATGGACGTGGAGCATACATTTGCCAAGATAGGTCATGCCTTGAAAAGGCAGTAAAAGGAAAAAGACTTGAAAAAAATTTTGAAATGATGATAAATCCTGAAATATTTGATATATTAAAAAAGCAAATGGAGGAGATTGATGAATAGCAGAATATATTCTTTCCTTGGGTTAGCTGCAAAAGCAGGTAAAATAGTATCAGGAGGGGAAGTATGCGAAAGAGCGGTTAAGAGTGGTAAAATATGCTTAATAATAGTAGCTGAGGATGCTGCAAATAATATGAAAAGGCGCTTTAAAGGCATGTGTGAGTATAGGGGAATTGATATTAGAATATTTGGTGAGAGAGAGTTATTAGGCAAATTTACGGGAAAGGATATGAGAGTAGTTATTGGGATTTTACAGGATGAGTTTGCAAAACAGATCCTAAAAATGATAGATAACCAAAAACGGGAATTGGGGGTGTATGAATATGGAAAAAGTTAGGATTTATGAACTTGCTAAAGAATTGAATACAACAAGTAAAAGGCTCATTGAAAAGCTAGCTGAAATTGATATAGATGTAAAAAATCATATGAGCTATCTTGATGTAAAAGAAAAGGAAGCTTTATATAAGCATATAGGTGTAATTTCTTATGATAAAGAAAAAAAAGATACAGACAAAGAAAAGCCTTCTATCTCCACACCCCAAAACAAAACTGATCAAAAGAAGCATCAAGCAAAGAAATCTAGAAACGCACCAAGGATAATTAGAACGACGGAAATTATTCTTGATGAAGAAGTAAGTGACAAAAATAAAGAAGATAGTAGCTATAGAGATAGACATCATGGGCGTAATAGAGGTGAGCCCAGAGGGGGAAGAAGGTATGGAGGGGTAAAAGTAAGTGCTGCGGGGTCAGGTTTGAGGGCAGGTTATGTAAGGGATGCCGGGCCTACAATAAAAAAGAAGGAAAAACCGCCAAGGAAGGATAAAGTACAAGACAAACCCCAGGATGTTCAAAAATCAATTGTTGAATCTCCAAGTGAGGATGTAAAAGTGAAACAAGCAGTTAATGAACAACATGATAAACCACGTAAAAAAGCGGCTCCTAGTCAAATTGAGAGTAAAAAAATTAGTGATTTATCGAAGGAAGAAGTAAAGAAACAAGATGCTACTGAAAAGAAAATAGAAAAGAAGGAAGCTGAAAAGACGACTCAAAAAGAACAGAAAAAAACAGTGGATAAGCATATAGGTAAAAAGGAACAAAAAGAAACGCAAAGTAATGAGGTACGACAGGTAAAAAGCAATACTACAGGCAGAAAAAGAGGAGTTAGGACTGGGAAAGATATGAAAATTACAGAAAGTGATAAAAAAAGTAGTGAAAAACATGAAGAAAGATCTGTTAATTTCAAGAGTGTAAAAAAGAAGGAGCAAGACAAAGGTTACACAGCTACTAAACCTATCAAACCTGAAGTGTTAAAGCCTGATTCTCTTGAAATACCTAAACCTGATATTAAAATTGAGCCTGAACAATCAAAGAAAATTGATTATAAAAATAAAGACTTTGATAAGGATAATAAACGTGAACAAAAAAAAGAAATACAAAAGCCGCAAACAATAGATGTTAGGAAGAAAAAAATTAAGACTCATGAAATTTTAATTGATGAAAAAAAGAGTGTTTCACAATTAATCATAGACGATAGAGTTTTAGATGAATTATATGAGAAACCTAAACGAAGAAAACCGGATAGAGCTGCTAGGCGTAAAGAAAAGGAAAAAGATACCAAAGCTGAATCTAGAGCTTCTATAATTGCACAGAGATCTATGCTTGTATCCATAAGCATTCCTGAAAGAATAACTGTAAAGGAGCTTTCAGAGAGCTTAAAGAAAACTTCTGCTGATGTAATTAAGAAGTTAATGGGTATGGGTCTTATGGTAACTGTGAACGAAGAGATAGATTTCGATACTGCAGCAATAATTGCTGATGAATTTGGAGTTAAGGCGGAAAAAGCTATTGTCATTAATGAAGAAGATATTTTATTTGATGATGAAGAAGATGATATAGAAGA
>CAZEYH010000324.1:0-3846 GCA_964515895.1 uncultured Clostridiaceae bacterium
AGTGGCATTATACTTTCGGGTTAGTGCAGAAGTTGAAAAGTACATTAGAACCTGCCGACTTTAGTCGTGCAGAGTTTCAGTATGGTTTAAGAACCTAAACAACTATACCGCCTGACGGACGGGAATTTATGCTTGAGAAGATTTAAGTACTCACAAGAGACTTAGATCCAAGAATACACGAGGCATGCCTCGTGAAAACGTCAAAACAGTTTAATTTTAGCACAATTCATACCATCGGAGGGAGGGAAGTATGTGTCTGAAGTTAGAATAAGAGAAAATGAATCACTCGATAGTGCTCTAAAAAGATTTAAAAGGCAATGCGCTAAGTCTGGAGTATTAGCAGAAGCAAGAAAAAGGGAGCACTATGAAAAACCTAGTGTAAGAAGAAAAAAGAAATCTGAAGCTGCAAGAAAAAGAAAATACAGATAAGGAGGCATCGAATATGTCTCTTAAAGCAAGATTGTTAGATGATTTTAAAACTGCAATGAAAGAAAGAGATGCTGTACGAAAAGATGCTGTACAAATGGTAAGGTCTGCAGTACTTCAGATTGAAAAGGACAAAAAAGTTACCCTTGACGATGATGGTATTATTGAGGTAATCGCAAAGCAAATTAAACAAAGGAAAAATGCTCTACCAGAATATAAAAAAAGTGGTAGGGAAGATTTAATAGAGAAACTAAAAAATGAAATTGAAATATTACAACAATATTTGCCGGAGCAAATGACTGAAGAGGAACTTGAAGTTATCATTAAAGAAACTATTCAAGATACCGGAGCAGGATCTTTAAAAGATATTGGTAAAGTAATGCAGGCCGTTATGCCTAAAGTAAGAGGTAGAACAGATGGTGGGCTTGTAAACCAGATTGTAAAAAAAATATTGGTATGAGTCAATGAGTTAGAAGAACATAAGAAAGCTCGATCTCGATATAAATTTGATTTCGAGCTTTTTTTGTACTTGAATGTACCTACAATTTAATCATTATGCTTTGGCTACTAAAAACCAACACAAAGGCAATAATATGTAGTATAATATATAAGAAAGAATGGTATTTATATTAGGGCTTTATGAATAGGTGTAGTAGCCAACAGTAACAAATTGTATAGAATAAGTTATGAAACTTGGGGTGTAAATTGATGAAAAATAAAGAGTTATTAAATATTACTTTTATTGACGGTAAAAGCAAACAAGTAACATCAGGCATCTCGCTACTGGAATTGAAACATGAATTCCAGGATGACTTTACATCAGATATAATTGCCGCAAAAGTAGATAATGATATCAAAGAGCTGACTTATAAGCTAAATAGAGATTGCAAAGTTGAGTTTATTGATCTTACTACTGATGATGGTATGCGTATTTATAGGAGAACTCTTTCTTTTATACTAGTTAAGGCCGTAAATGACCTTTTCCCGGATAGAAAGGTTATAATAAATCACTCAATTAGCAAAGGCCTTTATTTTGAGATTAAAGGAGATAACGGGCTTACAACTAATGAGGTAGATAATATCAGGGAAAGAATGAAAGAGATAGTAGAAGCTCGAATACCTTTTGTAAAGCAAACCATACCAATTGAAGAAGCTAGGGATATGTTCAGGAAGACAGGAAGAATCGATAAGCTCCGCCTAATTGAAAATAGACAGAAACCTTATGTAACTATATATAGTTGTGATGGTTTCGAGGGATATTTTTATGGCTATATGGCTCCGAATACAGGCTATACAGAATTATTTGACTTAATACACTATCCTCCGGGAGTTATTTTACTATTTCCTCACAAAGAAAAGCCTAATGTATTACCTGAATTTAAGGAACAGAAAAAGCTGTTCAACATATTTAGTGAAAATCGGAAATGGGGTAAGATACTGGAGGTAGAAAGTGTAAGTGCTCTTAACAATGTTATTAAAGAAGGAAAAGTACAAGATCTTATAAGAGTTTCAGAAGCGCTTCATGAGAAAAAAATAGCTCAAATAGCTGATATGATTATATCAGGTGATCACAAGAAAAAAGTCGTTCTGATTGCAGGTCCTTCTTCTTCAGGTAAAACCACATTTTCTAATAGACTTGCTATACAACTTAGAGTAAATGGTATTAAACCGATAATAATAGCTCTTGACGATTATTTTGTGGATAGGGACAAAACCCCTAAAGATAAAAATGGAGAACAGGATTTTGAAGCGTTAGAGGCCATTGATATTGAATTATTCAATGAACACCTTATAAAAATGTTAAATGGTGTTGAAATAGAAGTACCCATATACAATTTTATTCTTGGGAAACGAGAACCTGTAGGAAGAGTTATTAAACCAAGTGAAAACCATGTGCTAGTTATTGAAGGCATTCATGCTCTAAATGAGAAACTGACTGCTTCTATATCTAGAGATGATAAGTTTAAAATATATATAAGTGCTATTACTTCCATGAATATTGATGACCATAATAGGATACCTACTACTGATACTAGGCTTTTAAGAAGAATTGTCAGAGATCATAAGTTTAGAGGAAGTAGTGCTATAGATACTATTAAGAGATGGGATTCAGTAAGACGTGGGGAAGAAAAGAACATATTTCCTTTCCAAGAGGAAGCGGATGTTATGCTAAATTCATCCTTAAAATATGAACATGGTGTAATGAAAATATTTGCTGAGCCTTTATTAACCCAGATTGATAGAACAAATCCTGAATATTCAGAAGCTAAAAGGTTATTAGAATTTTTGAGTTACTTTTTACCAATTGCAGAAATTCAGGAAATACCTAACAATTCGATTTTGAGAGAATTTATTGGTGGTAGCTGCTTTTAGGAAGGGGGAAAAAGTATGGCATTTCTACTTGGCATTGATATAGGAACATCCGGGACAAAAACTGTATTATTCGATGAAAAAGGACAGGCTGTTGCAAGTTCATTAAAAGAATATCCAATGTATCAACCTAATGTAGGATGGGCTGAACAAGATCCTGAAGATTGGTGGAAAGCTACACATACTTCTATAAATGAAGTAATACTAAAGAGCGGAGTAAATTCCGAAGATATAAAAGGAATAGGACTTTCCGGTCAGATGCATGGAGCAGTACTATTAGATGCAGATTTCAAAGTTATAAGAAAAGCCATAATATGGTGTGATCAGAGAAGTGCTGCAGAATGTGAACAGATAACAGACTTGATAGGAAAAGAAAGGCTCATTGAAATAACTGCAAATCCTGCATTAACAGGTTTTACAGCTGCAAAAGTAATGTGGGTAAAAAACAAGGAACCTCATATTTTTGAAAAAGTAAGAAAAATATTACTTCCAAAAGATTATATACGATTTAAGTTAACCGGAGAATTTGCTACTGAAGTTACTGATGCCGGTGGGATGCAATTTATGGACATCCCTAAAAGGTGTTGGAGTGATGAGGTTTTAACAAAACTTGAAATTGATAAATCAATGCTTGGTAAAATGTATGAATCACAGGAGATTACAGGAACTCTTACAAAGGAATCTGCAAAACTAACAGGTCTTAAAGAAGGAACACCTGTAGTTGGTGGTGCGGGAGACCAAGCAGCCGGTGCGGTAGGCAACGGTATAGTTAAGCCGGGAATCATTTCATCTACTATCGGAACATCAGGGGTAGTATTTGCTTATTCAGATAAAGTAAGTATTGATCCAAAGGGTAGAGTTCATACATTTTGTCATGCAATTCCTAATACCTGGCATATTATGGGAGTAACCCAAGGAGCCGGATTATCTCTTAAATGGTTTAGAGACAATTTCTGTATTGAAGAGAAAAGAACCGCAGAATTGATGGGCATTGATCCTTATGTTTTAATGGATAAGGAGGCTGAAAGAATTCCTGCCGGATGTGATGGA
>CAZEYH010000325.1:0-3821 GCA_964515895.1 uncultured Clostridiaceae bacterium
CAAGAAACATTGGAGTTAAGCTCATTTTTCATTTCAGCTGATTTCATAATTGTTGATGACCACTTATATTTCATGAAATAGCGAATAATTGGTCTCCATAAATTCGAACCATTTACATCAGTTCCCATTAGAGATGTTACAACAGGTTTTTTAGAAGCTAAAGATGATATAAAGCCATTATATGAGTAATGTGCGTGAACAAGATCGGGGTTCATCTTTTGTATGTTTTTTTTCAGTTCTCTTATTCTATCAATATATCCGCCCATGCCTTTGCCCGTTAGAGGACACATAGTCACTTTTATATCTAATTTTTCAAGCGCATATGCTTGACTTTTTATGGTGGGACGACCTACTTCCTTGCTACCCTTGCTATAAACAAAAAAAATATGCATATAATCTCAATCTCATTCTACATTTCATTATGGGCTGAACTAATAACCCCGGAACTTAACCTTAAACATCATACGGAATTGATTATATGTATCATGATGTCAGATAATATCTGCAGTTAAATATCAGATTGATACAAACATTAATTGTATCAATCATTCTCTCCAAATCTCAGGGACCATAGATAAGTCTTTTTTCTCCCCTGTCAATATCTCATAAAAATGCTTAACTCTCAAAAGACAGCTACCGAAGACATTAAAATAACCTCTTTCAAACTTATATTCATCATTTTCATAAACATATCTTCCGGGAACGCCATCAAGCGTCATCTGCGAGTCATTGTATGAACCAAACATTGATTGAAGCTCATTTATGTAATATTCACCATCTATAGATTCAAAAATATCCATTGCCATGCTGTAGAAGTTCCCACGTTCACACACGTCTCTTACCATATCTAACAAATAACGCGGAGGTGGCATCCTCCCCACTCTCCCTGAACCGCTCGCATACAATCCTTTCAACAGCTTTTGATGTCCAAAATAAGAATCTCCTATCTTGATAATACGCCATTCCCATCTTATTGGAATAAACTCTTGAATAAAGATGTTGTGCTTTAGTGAGCTGCCGATCAGAGGTAATGGAAGTTTAGTCTTTCCTTCTTTAACCCATGATATGTAACCTAATGATAAAAGTCTATGTGCACCATAAACATTACTGGCAATCCACTTAGCATATGCTTTATTTTTCACCACATGAACTGCCGATGCACCGGCGCCTATTGGTGCTTTCACAACAATTGGATAATTGCATTTATTTAGAAATTCAAATGTCTCGCTTTTATCACAGAAAACCCAAGTCTTGGGAGCAGGATAGTCATGCTTTTCAAGCCAATATGAACAATATCGCTTATTTTCATATAGTTTCAGCTCACCATAGCTTGGGTATATTGGCATCTTAAACTCTTTTTGGATAAAGTATAGCCTCTCCATATACATATCATATTCTTCAATATTCATACATGGTGGACTCGCAAGAAGCCCATCAAGGGTATTGTAGGTTTTCATGAATTCTGATAGCCAGCCAGATGTCCTCATATCTACTTTCACATAATCAATACCAAGGGCTTCGCATGATTTACTATATAGATTCCAGCGAGCATCTTTCTTGCCCGGTCCATCAATGATACCTAATCTCATTAATTCCTCTTCACTTGTTTGACATTATAGCAAACATAATATGTTAAAATATTTCTAATTATTAAGCAAAGTTTTTATAATAATCATAGCTTGAGCGTTCAAGAGCTTTTGCATATGGACTATTTGATTTTTTTGCATTAATCTCAGCTTGTGCTATGATTCTGATAAAAGGTTCTATTTGGGTCTCATACCTATCGAGACAACGTCCAGGATTAACTCCAGGCCAAGAGTAACAGCTTGCTAATTTCCGCCTATATTTTTTGTTTACACTAGCTGGTATTTTTTCATACGCTGGATCATTTACATCAAAAAGATATTGTTCCAAATTCCCTGTCGGTATTCCCTCAATGCCTTTCACTTGCATTGGACTTATTTTTGTATCATAGTCATCGGCAGATATATCAATAATAACAGCATGCTTGGGTAACAACTCTACCATATTGTTAAAAATAATATGCTGACTTGTATCTGTTCGTTTGCTTGTGTCTACGAGAACGTCCGTATCATTTAAAAGCTGTTCCATGATTAATTTGTCCCTTGTTATGGATCTTCCTATGCTGCACACTATGGTCGGCAAGGGGGACAACTTGATTGAATGAGGAGCAACTAACTTCCCGATTTCTCCCGTGCCAATAACAAGAACCCTGCATTTGTCCTGTATTTTTGTTATATCTAGCAGGCTGAAGCCTGCTATCATTGCATTGTGTACTGTTCCAGGAAAATCTTGTATCATGCGCTCTCCAAATTCATCTACAATGGAATCCATGGCATACATTTTAATTCCCATATTACTCAACAATTGGTTTCTTCTTTCATGTGTTACAAAATGTAGCATTGAAAAGATTACCGAACCATTTTTCATCATCTTTAATTCTTCGTCAATGGGGGTTCGAATAGAAACAAGAACATCAGAGTTCAAAACTGACTCTCTATGAGTAAAAACTATATTTGGATTGCTAGCAATATAATCTTCTTCACTATATCCCATTTTTTTTCCATATCCATAATCTAGAAGTATAGGATTTGGAATATCTTTCATATTATTAAAATAACTCGGTCGAAAATCTCTTTTTTCTTCTTCTTCAAACCTCATAGATAAGTAACCAATCTCTCTTTTCATTGTATCTCCATTATAATAATTATAAAGAATTTCATAATTGTCACACAACACTATTCATAATCTATTATTCAAATCCGAATTACAATCACTGATAGAAAACTTTTTGCAAAAATAAATTCCTGAGCTATATTTTGCAGTCAGCCGTTTTATGATAAGTGTACTCACTGTTGTGCAAGCAAACGACCATTACTATACACATTAAATTGTGCAACATATCAATCCATATTTTTCATTCAACATTCCAGTTCCAAGACTGCCTATTGCTTTCTTTTCGTTCTTAACTTTTATTATATAATAAATTTTTAAACTAACTATGATAATAAGCATTGTTTTCATATGTTTGCTTAGATTTTGGATAGTGTAAGATTCTCTGTATCTAAAGCTTGTTGTGTCTATGCTTTGGTATATTGTCTCGAATGAACGAAGTATTAAACAGCAACGTGCCAGACATCTGGCTACCTTCAAGGTATGGTGTTTTGTTAGCTTCTAAAACATAAACCCCGTTGCTGCAAATAGCAATATCCCAGCCTACAAATCTAAATTTTGACAGGATGCAGGATGCTTTTTTAACGATAGAGATAGCTTCATCCCAACGTGGCAAAGAAAAACCCTTAAATGGAGTCTTTCCAATAGGATGGTAATAATAAAGATTGCCCCCTATATCACTCCCAGTCTCATTTAATATTCCTTTTTTTATGTCAACACCAACTCTTATTCCCCCTGCATGCAAATTGTCGGTAACCCCGTTGGTTGACAGCCTTAGATAGGTGGATAATATCTCAACTTCACCTTTATCAGTTAAATAGGTAATAATCCTTACTGTATTAAGAGCATCTACCCCAACCAACTCCTTTATTTTTTGATGATTTTCAATTATCTTCTGGTATAAAAACCCCTCTTTCGCACTATTTGCCCAATATTTTTTATGTTTTTTTATCTTATATCCATGAGTGCCAACTATTGGTTTCTCAATGACATCTTGATACATTTCATTTGTCTCATTACTCCAATAATAAAACTTGTCATCTTCTTTCCAAAATAATGGTGTAATGCAGGGAATATCATTTTCCCATAGATGTTTAGCAAAAATCACCTTATTTGATAAAATATCT
>CAZEYH010000326.1:0-3800 GCA_964515895.1 uncultured Clostridiaceae bacterium
TTTAACAATTAGCATTGAATAAGTTTCGTTGTTTTTATAGCATACCCATTTTGAAAAATTATAAAAAAATTTGCTTATAAAATTTTTCAATTTGATTAATTGGGGATGGTCCTTGTTTGTCATCAGATATTTATATATTTTAATACTATGAAAATCTTAATGAAAGCTTATAATCAGATCCTTAACTTCTTCCAATAATTCTACCGGAAGAGTTTCGATATACTCTGCTTTTCTCGCTATGATATCTAACGTTCTAATTTGGTCACACAAAACTACACCGCTTGTTTTTGTCCTATTATCAAGTTTAATATGAAACGGATGTTCTTTATCTGTTTGTGTAATAGGGCATACCATAGCCATTTTGCAGAATCTGTTAAAAACATTATTACTTACAACTAATGCAGGTCTTCTGCCTTTTTGCTCATATCTTGCTTGCGGATCAAAATTTAACCAAATAATATCTCCTTGTTTTACCATAATTCTTTACCCATAGGCTTTCCCCAATCATATTCATGAGATGTATACTTCTCATCCTGTTCTTTTAGAATGGTATCAATATCTTTGTTGTAGAAAGTTTCCAAATATCCGGCAAGATTTTTCTCTTTTGCCTTCTTAATAATTATACTATCTTTGTCGGGTATAATTTCAACAACTTCATTAGCCGACCAATTCATACTATCAAGTATAATTTTAGGGATCCTTATTCCCTGGCTGTTTCCCCATTTTTGAATAGTAGTTTTCATTTAACATCACCTCAAGCATAGTATATACTATGTATATATATAATTCAATATATTTGCTCAACTTTGGGTACATATTTTACATTCAAATAATATATTTCGAAATTGTTTTGCATTGTCTAAAAATTGGAACATTTTTTATTGAAATGGAGTCTGTATAGTAGTATGATTTATTTAATTGTATTTACTAGATGAACTGAATGCACCATTGCATCTGTGCATCCCGCATCGAATATTATAGAACGGGGGTTTTTGTATGAACCTAAAGGAAATATTTAAAAATAAAAAGTTGGTCATTAGCATTACTGCTATCGCGGTCATTTCCATAGCAGTAATACTTGCATTGGTAATATCAAATCTGTTGTCGGATAAAACACCTACATCATATGATCCCGGTGATTCTAATGTGACAGACAATAACAGTTTAAGCTTAAAAAATCTCGGTACTGTTGATATTGTCCCATTAGTAGCAGACAGCACAGGAGTAGATTTAAATTCGGGCTTTAAAATTGTATGTGAAAATAAACAACCGAAATCCTTTTTCCAAAAAGCCCTTTACATCTCACCACAACAGGATTATAAGATTAATCAGGTTTCAGATAATGAGTTTCATATTAGTTTTAGCGATACTCTAAAACCTAATAGTGTTTACAAAATTGGGTTAACCGGTGATAGGGAATCTGAATATCGGTATTCATGGGCATTTCAAACCAAAAAATCATTTGCATTGATTAGAACAATGCCTCGGGATCGAAGCACCTATGTACCTATAGATTCAGGTATTGAATTAAGCTTTAGCCATGAAGGTGTGGAAAATATTGAGCAATACTTTGAAATAACTCCCAAAGTTAACGGAAGATTCGTATACCATCACAAGACAGCAGTGTTTATGCCGGAAAAACTTGAGTACGGAACAATATACACTGTTACCGTAAAAAAAGGACTGGGTCTTAAGGGGAGTGATGAAGTTTTACCCGAAGATTATGTTTTTACTTTTGAGACACGCAAATCAGCAGAACAGGAAACTGCAGAATATCTTAATTTTACAGAAATCCTTTATAATTTTACTCCTCAAGCTGCACCTGTATTGGACGTATATGCAAGTCAGGACTTTATGAATCAGGATATTACAGTCGAGGTATATAAATATTCAAATGAGAATGATTTGCTAGAGGATTTCAAGCAGTATGATACCCTTGCTTACAGGGCATTCGGCAGAAGCAGCAGCCTTAAGTTTGATATAAGCAAGCTTGAGAAGATAACTGACTTTACAACCAAGGTCATGAACAACAGCAGCAACTACTGGTACGGAAGCTTTATTGTGTTTCCTTCTAATTTGTCCGAAGGCCACTATTTAATAAATATAAAATCAAAAAATACTACATATCAAACTCATGTACAGGTAAATGATATGGCAATCTATGCTATGGCAGGTACAAAAGAAAGTCTTGTATGGGTTAACAGTTCAAGTACCGGCAAACCCATAGAAGGAGCCTTGGTATCTTTAAATATGGGATCGGTTGACGGGATAAAGCCGATAAAAACCGATAAAGATGGTGTTGCAGTAATACCGAATGAGATATTTGAAGAGCAGAAAAAACAGAATAATCAGAATGGACAGAACACTCATAACGTTCAGGGTGGACTTAAGCAACAGGGATTATTCTTCAAGATTACCCGAAATGAAGGCCCGGTTTTTCTGGCACCACTCCGATACTTTACCTGGCAATATTCGAACTATAACTACTCTGGTTACGAAAGTGCAGAAAAGTATTGGTCATATCTGTACACTGATCGTGGTTTGTATCTCCCTGATGATACTGTAGAGATTTGGGGTATGGTACGGCCGAGAATCGGTAGTGACCTTCCTTCAAAAGGCACACTCTATTTACATCGTTCTGATTATTATTATGGAACAGATTATGGTTATGGAGATAATGAAAAATTGTCGGAAATTATGTCTGAAGAAATTGATATATCCGTTCTTGGCACTTTTAAAAGCAGTATGGAACTGTCCAACTTTAATCCGGGTAGTTATTTTATTCAACTCAAGCTGGACAATGAAATGGTTATTCAGAAATATTTTGAGGTAAGGCAGTACACAAAGCCTGCCTATAAGATTGATATTACACCGGATAAGAAAGTAATGTTTGAATGGGAAAAGTTAAATGTAGATATTCAAGCCAGCTTTTTTGAAGGTTCTCCCGTATCAGGCCTTGACTTAAATTATTCGTACTTAACTACATGGGATACACGTAAAGAAGGAAATCTAGTTTGCGACGAGAACGGAAAAGCCACATTAGAGATATCTCCTGTATCTTTAATTAATTCATGGTATCCTCTTAGCCTCAACCTATATATAAATAATGCAAAAGCAGAGGAAGAAGAAATCTATGCAAACAGCAATGTCATGGTTTTTCCAAGAGATACTATGATAGAAGTAAATGTTACTTCTAAAAGTAAATCGGGAAACGAAAATAACAAGATAGGGTTCGCAGAAATTAAAACCAATCGTATAGATTTAGAAAAGCCCAAATCCCAATCAAACTGGTGGTATAATGCAGAAGATTTTCGAGGAGACAGTGTAGATATTCCTTTGAATATAAAAATTTATGAGCAGCATTGGGATCGTGAAGAAACAGGCCAATATTATGATTTTATCAATAAGAAAGTTGTTAAAAAATACCGTTATTTTGAAGTCAAAAACCTTCGTGAGGAATTTGAAGCCAAAACATTGGAAGGTAAATATTCCTACGAGTTCCCAATTCAGGAAAACGAAAACTATCTTATTGAAGTTACAGGTACAGACTCCAGACAAAAATCCATAGTAGAAACAGCATATTTATATAGATATGCTCATCCCCAAGATGAATATATTGATAGATATACAATCGGTACAGATGATGCAGATAGTATGGATAATACGGATATCAATGATATAAAGTTTAAGTTGGGAGATAGGGTAGCTTTGGCCGTCAAAAAGAACAATCTTAAGTTACCTGCCATTCCCGGTAATCGTTTTTTGTATATGACTCTTAAAAATGGCATACTTTCATATAC
>CAZEYH010000327.1:0-3795 GCA_964515895.1 uncultured Clostridiaceae bacterium
AGAACTGCAGTTGTCTGTATCCCTGCAGCATCACTGCCTGCATCAGCTTCTGTTAAACCAAAAGCAGCAAGTTTTTTACCGGCAGCTATATCAGGCAGGTATTTACTTTTTTGTTCTTCTGAACCAAAAAGTATTATAGGGAATATTCCCAAGCCTGTTCCTGCAAACGAAAGTGCAATGCCGCCACAGGCCCTACTTAACTCTTCAACAACCAGAGACATTTCAAATACTCCGCCACCAAGTCCGTCATATTCTTCCGGTATATAGACACCACAAAGATCTGAATCTGCCAGTATTTTTACAATATCATGGGGAAATATGCCTTCCTCATCATACTTTAAAGCTACTGGTGCAATTTTTTCATCTGCAATTTTTGCAGCTAGTTCCTTAATCATTTGCTGTTCTTCAGTTAAGAAATAATTCATAAAAATACACCCCTTGTATAAATAATTAAGTTAGTATTTGCTATTATTAGCTGGTAATAATTATGTTTCAGTTAAAAGTATATTATAAAATTTATTTCAATGCAACAATTTCTAAAAGAAAAAATGCGCTATATTAATTAAAACAAATATTGCTAAATAATAAGATTGATGCTAAACTAATTGATAGAATTACATTAAGTATTTATGTACCTTAGATTGTTTACGTTATATTGTTTACGTTAGGAAGTGAATTTTTTGGCAATAGATCATATGCATAAAAAGGCAGGCTTGATTTCACTGGGGTGTTCGAAAAATCTTGTTGATAGTGAAGTTATGCTAGGACTTTTAAAAGAGAAAGGTTACACAATTACCAACAGACAGGAAGAAGCCAATATAATTATTATAAATACTTGTGGATTTATTGATGAAGCTAAAATGGAATCGATAAATACTATTTTAGAAATGGCCCAACTAAAAAAAGATCATAATTGTGAACTTATAATAGTGGCAGGTTGCCTTGCTGAAAGGTATAATAACCAAATAATTGAAGAGATGCCTGAAGTTGATGGGATTATCGGTACAGGATGTTATGACAGGATTTGTGAAGTTATCGAAAAATCCTATAATGGTGAAAAACCTGTTTTATATGGGAATCCCGGATTCTGCGAATATAGCGGTATGAATAGGTTAATATCAACCCCTAAAGGATATGCTTTTCTAAAAATTGCTGATGGGTGTGATAATAGTTGTACTTACTGCATAATACCATCACTAAGAGGTAAATATAGAAGCAGAAAATTTGAAGATATTCTGGGTGAAGCAAAATATCTGGTACAACAAGGTGTAAAAGAGATTATTCTGGTTGCTCAGGATACAACCATATATGGAAAAGATATTTATGGTGAAAAAAAATTGACTCCTCTTTTAAATGAGCTCAGTAAAATTGAAGGACTTGAATGGATAAGAATCCTCTATTTATATCCGGATCAAATTGATGATGCACTAATTGAAGAAATAGCTACAAATCCTAAGCTATGTAAATATATGGATATACCTCTTCAACATGCTAGCAGTAAGGTGCTAAAAAGAATGGGTAGAAGAGGGAATGCTGAAGAAATTAAAAAATTAATAAGTAAAATAAGAGACAGAATTCCTGATATAGTCATTAGGACATCTCTTATAGTTGGTTTCCCCGGAGAAGAGGAAGAAGATTTTAATATCTTATTAGACTTTGTTAAAGAAATAAAATTTGAAAGGCTGGGTGTTTTTATATTTTCAAAGGAAGAAGATACTCCTGCTGCTAAATTAAAGAGCAATATAAGTAGAGCCGTAATGGAGAAAAGATATGAGAATGTTATGCTTTTACAAAAAGAAATTCAAAAGGAATTAAATGACCAAAGGCTTAATAAAGTTTATCAAGTGTTGGTTGAGGGAGTAGCTGACGATGGTATATTTTATTATGGCCGAAGCTATGCAGAATCACCGGATATTGACGGGGTAATATACTTTACCAGTGCTTATCCTCTTGAATTGGGATGTTTTGTGGATGTAAAGATTCTAAATACAGATGATTATGATTTAATAGGAGTTGTTGTAAATGAATTTACCCAATAAGATTACTCTATCAAGGATATTTATTGTTCCCATATTTATGATATTTGTTATCCCTATCCCTGATTGGGTAGTAAACAGCAGTATATTAAGCGTAATAGCTCCGCAACTGATGCTTTTTAACAATTTTATTATGAAGTTTGGAAATTATATTGCTGCAATAATATTTATTATAGCATCAAGTACTGATGGTATTGACGGTTACATAGCCAGAAAAAACAAACAGGTAACAAAATTTGGTATATTCCTTGATCCTGTAGCAGATAAACTACTTGTTACTGCTGCTTTAATAGCACTTGTACAAAGAGGTAGTATTACAAGCTGGACTGCTATTATAATTATAGGAAGAGAATTATTGGTAATGGGTTTGAGATTGGTAGCTGCAGGGGAGGGAACCGTTATTTCAGCAAGCAAACTTGGGAAAGCTAAAACCATAATTCAGATCATAGCCATTTCTGCTACATTGCTTCGAAATTTCCCTATAAGCTATTTTACCGATTTTAGGTTTGATAGATACGCAATGTTTTTAGCTGTACTTATTACTATATATTCAGGTTATGATTACCTTGTAAAAAATATAAAATTTATTGAAAACAATTAATAATCAATACCACATTTCACAGCAAACTTTAAAAGAAGAATGTAACTTTTACAGGAAAAAAATGTTGCATATAATTTTAATTTATAATATACTGTTAATATCAGTAATTAATAGCTGGTAATAATTTATTGTGAGGTGGTGTAACAAATGGGCAAAACGTCTCTGTTGAAAAAGGAAAGGCAAGCTACACTTGTAGATAAAATAAAATCTAATCCCTTTTTAACAGATGAAGAATTAGCAGAAATATTTTCTGTTAGTGTGCCTACTATCCGCCTTGACAGGTTGGAACTTGGTATCCCTGAATTGAGAGAACGGATAAAAAATGTAGCTGAAAAAAACCATAGAAAAGTTAAATCCCTTGGAAGCAAAGAAATTGTAGGGGAATTAATTGAAATTAATCTAGGAGAAAATGGGATTTCTGTCCTTGATACAAACCAGAACATGGCTTTTGAAAAAACAAAAATAGTTAGAGGACATTTCATTTATTCTCTTGCTGAATCTCTTGCTATAGCTGTTATTGATGCTCATGTAGCTCTTGTCGGTGTCGCAAACATAAAATATAAGGTTCCGGTTTATGCAGGAAGTAAGCTGGTAGCAAGAGCTGAAGTACGACAAAAAAGAGGTAATAGCTACATAGTATGGGTTAAAATAACACATAAAAATCAAGAGGTATTTAGAGGAAAATTTATTTTAGTTTCCCTTGAAAAAATATAGATAAGTATTTAGAATAGTTATAATAAATACTTTGGTATAGGGGAATATTTTTGTTATAAGGGGAATATTTAAGTTTTGCGACATGAATTTTTTGTTGGGGAGTGAATACTTTGAATATTATTGTTGACGCAATGGGCGGTGATAATGCACCGAAAGATGTTGTAAAAGGTTGTATGAATGCTGTTAATGAAGTAGAAGGTTTTAAGGTCCTGCTTATAGGTGATTCGGAAAAAATTGGCAGTATTTTAAAAGATAATAAATATGATACTTCAAGGATAGATATTATTCATGCAAGTGAAGTTATTACAAATGATGATATACCTACAAAAGCTATTAAACAAAAAAAAGACTCTTCAATGGTTTCTGGTTTAAACCTTCTTAACGCTGATAAAGGTGATGTTTTTATTTCTGCAGGGAATACCGGGGCTTTAATGACAGGAGCAA
>CAZEYH010000328.1:0-3792 GCA_964515895.1 uncultured Clostridiaceae bacterium
TTCTTGTATATTTTCATTTAGCTTATTTATCCTTCATCATATCATTTCAGTTTAAGCGGCTGCACAGGAACCGTTTTGACCGTTGCTGCTGTTTGTATCTCTGTGATGCAAAATGAACTGCTCCTATTGTATCACGGTAAAGAAAAGCGAGTTCAATAATGGCTATTATACCATAATAAATGTTATTTGTGTGGAGTGATTTTAAAGAATTAGGAGATTTGGAAAGATTATACATGCAATGGGAACCGTACCTGGTGCACCACCAGTGCACCAGTGTATCGTAAATTAACGCTTATCTACATTGCATCCTATTGTAATAATCAATCATATCGGATATAATATTTGTAAAGAAATTGAAAGAAAGTCATTAGAAAATGGGCTCTAATGATTATTAAAAAGATGAAGTTGTTGAGAGGTTTTAAATAGTGGCAAAGATAATTTTAACGGGCGGTGGAACTGCAGGTCATGTTACTCCAAACATTGCACTTATCCCTGAACTTAAGAAAAACAATTTTTATATTTATTATATAGGCACAAGGGCAGGGATTGAAAAGAAGCTTATTGAAGATATGGGAATTAAATATTTTCCTATTACTGCCGGTAAATTAAGACGGTATTTTGACTTGGAAAACTTTACGGATATTGGAAGGATATTAAAGGGCTTTGGACAGTCATTTAAAATAATTCGAAAAATTAAACCTGACATTATCTTCAGCAAGGGTGGTTTTGTATCAACTCCGGTAGTATGGGCTGCACGTTTGTGCAAGGTTCCTGTTGTTATCCATGAATCTGATATAACACCGGGGTTGGCAAATAAGTTATCTATACCTTTTGCTGACAAAGTATGCTATGCATTTCCGGAAACAGGGAAGTTTATTCTAGAAAAGAAAGCCTGTTTGACAGGTATACCAATAAGAAAAGAACTTTTTAATGGAAATGCAAATTTGGGAATGAAAATGTGTGGCTTTAAGGCCGGAAAACCTATATTACTTGTTATGGGAGGCAGCCAGGGTTCGAAATTTATTAACGATACTGTAAGAGAAGGCTTGAATGAACTGATATCGGTATTTCAGATATGCCATATATGTGGGAAAGGTGCTATTGATAATACCCTTATTGGTCTAAAGAGATATAAACAGTTTGAGTATGTAACGGAAGAACTGCCCCATTTGTTTGCTATGTCCGATGTGGTTGTATCAAGGGCAGGGGCTACAACATTATTTGAACTACTAGCATTGAAGAAACCTAATCTCCTAATACCATTATCAAGACGGGCAAGCAGAGGAGACCAGATACTAAATGCTAAATCCTTTGAAGCCCAAGGGTTTAGTTATGTATTACAGGAAGAAGATATGAATCCTGCTTCTCTTTTGGAAACCGCTTTAAAGATTTATAAAGACAGGGGAACAATAATTAATAAAATGAAAACAAGCGATCTGGGTAATGGTACTACGAAGGTTATTAGTGTAATTATGAATTTAGTAGATTCTGTATAAGTATTATTGATTAATATTACAGTAATACTACAGTGCAAATTGGCATTGCGCGCATTTTATGCATATGACTCATATAATGATAGAAACATTACGCAAGGGCTCTAAAGGCCTAGAGTATCGTTTGCGGAATATAATTGGTCATAGAAAGAAAATGCGCCCATTGGCATCATTTATTGTATTTATTGTTTTTCCATTTAGATAATGCCTCTGCAAGACCGGTATTTACTAATTCATTGCTATTCTGCTGCTTTAAGAATTTATTTATTTCTTTTCTGCTGACCTGTTTACCTTTTCTCTTTTTAAAAGCCTCTAGTTTTTCTCTATAACCACAACTACAGAAAAATGATTTATTTCCCTCGTCTCCTCTGATTTCCATTTTTTTATGGCATTCAGGGCATCTTGCATTGGAGATTTGAGAAATTGTTCTACGGTATCCACACTCGCGGTCAGCACATATATGCATTTTACCCCTTTTACTGTTTACTTCGAGAAGAAACTTTCCACATTCGGGGCACTTTTGTTTTGTAAGATTGTCGTGCCTATAAGTTTCTGTGCTGGATTTAACAGTAGAAACCAGCTTTGAAGCGTAATCTCTCATTTCACCAACAAAAGCAGCTGCATTGGCTTTGCCTTTACTAATCAGTGAAAGCTGCTGTTCCCACCTTGCTGTTAGTTCGGGTAATTTTAGATCGGCAGGTACTAGTCCGATTAATTGAGTACCCTTGGATGTGGGCACTATTTCCTTCCCTTTTCTTTCAATGTAAAATGTATCAAAGAGCTTTTCAATTATATCTGCCCTAGTGGCCGGAGTTCCAAGACCACTGGTGCTTTCCAGAGTTTCTCTTAAAACTTTATTGTCCACGAATTTACCCGGATGCTCCATGGCTGATAATAAAGTAGCTTCAGTATATCTTGCAGGTGGTTTTGTTTTCCCATTTATTGATTTTATTACAAGCATTTTCTCCTTTTGCCCCTTGTTTAGATTGGGAAGAGATTGATTTCTTCCATAATTATTATCCTCATCATAACCTTCGTTATAATTTTCATCATAATCATCATTGTCCTCCAACTGTCTTGAATCATTATAAATAGCTTTCCAACCCGGCGATTTAATAATCTTTCCTTTTGCATAAAATAGTTCACCTTTGACATCTAATCTAACCGTGATCTGCTCATACTCAAAAGGTGGGTTTAATACAGCAATAAATCTTTTCACTATCAAGTCGTAAATACTGTGTTCTTCTGAATTGAGGGAAGATAAATCTACATACTGTTCAGTAGGAATAATAGCATGATGGTCTGTAACCTTGCTGTTATCTGCAAAACGTTTTGTTACATTTATTCTACTTTTTAGTATATTTTGAGCCAATATCTTATATGGGCCAATAGAAATGCTTTTCAAACGTTCAGTAAGGGTAGGCACAATATCGGTTGTAATATATCTTGAATCGGTCCTTGGATATGTTACTAGTTTGTGAGTTTCATATAAACGCTGCATTATAGATAATGTTTTTTTTGCTGAATATCCATATCTACGGTTTGCATCACGCTGAAGTTCAGTAAGGTCATAAGCCAGAGGAGGAAGATCCATCTTGGAATCCTTGCGGACTTCTACAATTTCACCTATTTGCCCTTTTACTTTTGAGACAATATTATCAGCTTTGTCTTTATTGAATATTCTTATCTGCCCTGTTTTCTTATCCTGCCATTGAACTGTAAAGCCATTGACAGTTGCTTGAATGGTCCAATAATCTTTCGGAACAAATCTTTTTATCTCATTTTCACGTTCAACAATCATGGCAAGTGTAGGAGTTTGAACCCTCCCGGCCGAAAGCTGGGCACTATATTTGCATGTCAGTGCTCTCGTTACATTTAAGCCGACAAGCCAGTCTGCTTCTGCCCTGCTCTGTGCTGAAATATATAGATTATCATATTCTCCGGCGGGCCTTAACTTTGCAAACCCTTCTCTTATAGCTTTGTCTGTCTGTGAAGAAATCCATAAACGTTTAACGGGCTTTCTAAAGCCGGCTTTTTCTATTATCCATCTTGCTACCAGTTCTCCTTCTCTTCCAGAATCAGTTGCAATAACAAGTTCATCTATATCTTTTCTATGCATTAATTTTTTAACAACACCAAACTGTTTTGATGTTTGTCTTATAACGACAAGTTCCATTTTTTTAGGCAGCATAGGAAGATCTTCTAAATTCCAAGTTTTATATTTATTATTATAAACTTCCGGTTCAGCAAGTGTTACAAGATGTCCTAGTGCCCAAGTAACAATATATTTCGAACCTGC
>CAZEYH010000329.1:0-3790 GCA_964515895.1 uncultured Clostridiaceae bacterium
CAGCACTTAATGTTATACCTTTTCCCATCTTCTCATGGTCAGGTGCCCAGTCCCTCAAGTCATACTTTGGTTCTGCTCCATTCCAAGAAATCTTATTCAGTTCCTTTTTCCAGCCTTTCGCATTCTCAGAAACTACACCTAATTCTTCAACTATGTCATATTTAATATCTGCCATTGCTACTCTCCTTTATTAATAGAATTCATCACATTCAAGAGGTTCTGATAACTATCAACATCGTGATACACCACATTATCAGTTGAAATCTCATTAAACAACTTTCTTGCACAAGATATCTTCGCCTTCTCTATAGGTCTTAACTGCAAGCTTTCCATTGTACCTTTTGTCTCAGCCACAAAGAAAATATGCTTAACTGTTCCTTCATTAAATGCAATCGCCCAGTCTGGAGAATAATTTCCAACTGGTGTTGGTATTGAAAACCCCTTAGGTAACTTTGCATAGACACATACTTCATCAGCACCCTCTAGACTTTCAGCGAACTTTCTTTCAATGCTCTTATTAGCCATACCATCTGTGAATACATAATCCTGAATATGTTTCTTAGCTCTGAATGCCTTGTCAACTGTTGCATGTTTCTCAGCCGTAAAAATATTACTGTTATACTCTCCCTCAAGTCTATCGTAAGAGATATGTTCAACAATCATACTTGCTTTCTGTTCTTTAATCAGACGTATCACCTTTGTGATAAATTCTTCAGGGTTGTTCTGATACATCGCAAACTTCAAAGGAGAAATACCCATAAGAATTGTAGCAACAGTCTTTCTTGTCAGTACAGTACCTTCAGCAACTTTTCCAATCAAATCATACTTTATCTGACTAGCCTTAGCGTGCTTCAAGTTCTTCGTTTTAGACTTCTCGCCTAAAAATGAGTCTCCCTCTCTAATCATATCTGCATCCAAATCAGACTTCTGTTCTGAATAGGAAACTGTATATTGAAGTTCTGATACAAACAACTCTTTATCAATATGCTCTATTGCTTTCGCTACAAGTTCCTCGCTATCAAAGTCAACAGTATAGGCATACTTATGATTTATATACCCCCACAACGTCTGGAATTCCTTTTTTGCAAAGTTTTCATTTAAATCATTACTAGGAACTTTTGTTTCATTACCATCATCAATCATGTCATCAAGTATCTTATCATTGTATACGCTCTGGACTAACTTATGAATTCCCTCTGCCATAGGTTTTAACTCATCACTTAAAGGTGCAAGTGTATTGTTTTCTAGGTCTACCTGATACTGTTCTGTGATATGTTCATTTTCATCCACATAATGATTTGCAACTAAATACTGATATATTCTAACTGCCTGAGCCTGTTCAATTTTCTGTGGTACACCTTCTACTAATACAGTCTTATTAACAAAATAATCAATGGATGCCTTTGTAGGTCTTTCATATAAAACTTCCTTAATCTGCTTCTGTAAGACTGTTACAAAGTCCTTATAGCTCTCACTTGCAATAACAGTCAGCTTATTTATCTTATGAACCATGTCTTTTCCAAGACTCTGTTCATCCATTCTAAATCCATTAGAATCAACACACAATCTAAGTCCTCGACCAACTTCCTGCCTCTTCATTGTTGTGCTATCACTATGCTTTAATGTACATATCTGAAATACATTAGGATTGTCCCAACCTTCTCGTAATGCAGAATGAGAGAAAATAAATCTTGTTGGTTCTTCAAAACTCAGTAATCTCTCTTTGTTCTTCATAATCAAATCATACGCAGAGATATCATCAGAGAAATCTGAGCCACGTTTCACATCACTATTGATAGAACGACCCTTTTTATCAATACTAAAATATCCCTTGTGAGTATCCTTAGCCTCTATGGACTTCAAATACTTTTGATACGGCGTGTCAAAAAGATTAACATAATCATTTACAATTGCATTATATTCTTCTTCAAACATAACTCCATATTCGCCAAGTGCTTCTTCGCCATCTTCATCATATTGACGATATTTACTTACTTCATCGATAAAGAATAGAGAAAGCGTCTTAATGCCTTTTTCAAAAAGTTCTTCTTCCTTTTCAAGATGCGACATAATAGTCTCTCTTATCTGAATTCTTCTCATATCTTCTTCAGAAATATCTCCTACTACATCACCCTTTGTAATAGTTTCTCCATTGGTAAAAGTTACACTTCCAGAAATAGGGTCAATCTCAGATATACGATAACCTTCATACTGCTGCATATTTTTTGACAACTCATACAAGTTATCATCTACATCAAGAATTCTAGACTCACGATTAATGGAATTGTTGTACTTAATTTCAAATTCCATTCTTGCTCTAGGTGGATGATTAGGCGATACAATAATGCTTTCCAAGTACATATACTTGTCTGTTCCACGAAAGTTCTTAACTTGAAAGCCCTTTACTTCAATCTTCTTTACAAGTCTCTGATTATATGCATCAACTGCATCGAGTGCATACACCAAATTATGATGCTGTGCGTGGGTAGCAGAAAAATTCAAGCAGAACAAAGGATTGAAATTCTTTAAAGCTTTTTGTGTAGCATCACCCCCCATTTTCTGAGGCTCATCTAAGATAATAATTGGATTGTTCGCTTTGATTACATCTATTGGTCTACGACTTCCAAACTCATCTCTCTTATCATAGATAATTCTAGCTTCTTTGCTTTTACCCCCCTCTTTCATGGAAGTATTAAATGCCTGCATATTGATAATCATTACATTAATACCAGCATTACTAGAAAAAGAATCCAATTGATTCAGATTACTACTATTGTAAATAAAGAATCTAACCTTCTTATGGTACTGTTCCATAAAATGGTCTTGTGTGATTTCAAAGGATTTCTTTACGCCTTCTCTAATTGCTATAGATGGAACAACTACGATGAATTTAGTCCAGCCATACAATTTATTCAATTCATACATTGTCTTGATATAAACATAAGTTTTACCTGTACCTGTTTCCATCTCTACATCTAACGAGCAACGACCTAACGTATTAATTAACTTATCTGACTGCTTCACATTATTATTCTGCTGAACCATCTTGATATTTGAAAACAGATTAGCATCTGATAATGCAACCAATTCATTCTTGAAGCCAGAATCATCACTATCGTCAGACGTGTTCAACTCCATCTGTTCAAAACCATCTGCAAGAAATGACATCTGAGAATAAGCATTTGCCTTTGTTACCTTTCCCACATCACGTCGATAGTTTACAGGGTCTGAATATGGTTGCCCCTTAAATACATCAACAATACTCTCAACAGCATCCGTCTGGTACTGTTGAATTTTAAAATTAAACTTCATACTACAGCACCTTCCTTATGGTTTGTGGACTATATGATTCAAAAATCTGATCAAAGTTATTAGCAACACTATCACTTGCCATGCAATTATCTCTAAACACAGCATAAATTGGCTCCAACTTTGCAATCTCTTTTACAGTTTCATCACTTACATCTTTATCAAAACAAGCGATTAAAAATCCATTGCCAACATTAAAGATTTTTTTACCAGCTATTACAGTTTCTTCTATCTTCTCAGAAAGCATTACCCCTAAATCAAGCATAACCTGAAAGAGTAAGTCTTCGGGTGTTCTATCTTCTTTGATGTTATCAGCAGAATCAAATAATGACTGTTGCTTAATTTCTGCTGGATTATAATAGACATCCTTCATATTCGAAGTATCCAATTTCAATACCCTATAACCTACATCAAACTTGTTATTATCACCTGCATATTGTTCCATAATATTGTTTAATTTTTTTGTTATATTCTTGTTTTC
>CAZEYH010000330.1:0-3784 GCA_964515895.1 uncultured Clostridiaceae bacterium
AAGTGAGAATAAATACTTGTATATAACACATATGTATATATATGTATGCATTGACTAACCACGGTAATATAGTATGAAGTTTGCAAATTGATCACACTTATTATATAATGATTATAGTAATAAGCATTATTTTTTGATTGAGGAGTGTTTTATATGGCAAGTGGAAGAACTAAAAGAGTTCAAACAGATGAAGATGTAAAAAAAAGAGCTGTTAAACTTGTGATTACTCATCTAAAGAAAAAAGTAGCAAACGAATATATGGGTAAAGAACATATAGATAAGTGGATTGCAGAAATGGATGAGGTATTAGATAAACCGGAATTTGACATAGTAGAATATTATGAAATGAGAAGAAAACTCAATGATGTAATTGAACGTACACTTGATGAAGAAATGCGGTTTAAGATAAGAGATTCTTGGTATAGTATGGGTAGAGCATTAGATAAAAAGGCTAAACGAAGGTAACAAAATTGTATAACTAAGATAAATTGTAAATTCAAACAATGATAAACTACATGGGAAAAACCCGGCTAACAACCGGGTTTTTCCCATGGAATTCCGTAAAAATCTCTTTGTTTAACTTTAAGCAATTAAAAATCTCTTGTTACGAATTGTTATTTCTTATTCTTCTGCCGAAATGGATTTATTCCCCAAGAAGACCTTAGCCTTATCAATTGAGGCTAAAACACTATCCTTAGAAGGTCCACCAGGTAGATTTCTAGCGTATATACATTTTTCAAGAGTAATTTCATTATAAATATCTTTATCTATTAATGCAGAAAAAGATTTAAATTCATCTACTGTTAATTGATCTATAGTTTTACCTATATCTATACAATGTAGGACGATCCTACCTGTAATTTCGTGAGCATCCCTAAAAGGCATTCCTCTTTTTACTAAATAGTCGGCAACATCCGTTGCATTTGTAAAACCGCCCTTTGCTGCATTATACATTTTTCCCTTGTTTACTTTCATTGTAGCTATCATGTTAGTGAATACTGGTAGACACATTTTCACTGTATCTATTGCATCAAAAACGGCTTCTTTATCTTCCTGCATGTCCTTATTATAAGCTAATGGAAGTGACTTCATTATTGTAAGCATAGACATAAGAGAACCATATACTCTACCGGTTTTGCCTCTGACTAATTCAGCAACATCAGGGTTTTTCTTTTGAGGCATAATGCTGCTTCCGGTACTGAAAGCATCGTCCATTTCAATAAATTTAAACTCGTGTGATGACCATAGAATTAATTCTTCACTAAATCTGCTTAAATGCATCATTATAATTGAAAGACATGAAAGCAGTTCAATTATAAAATCTCTATCACTAACACTATCAAGACTATTTTCTGTTATAGATAAAAAACCTAACTCTTTTGCTACCATTTGCCTATCAAGCGGGTATGTTGTACCTGCTAATGCACCGGAACCAAGAGGCATTTCATCCATTCTTTTGTAGCAATCAAAAAGTCTTTCAATATCCCTTTTAAACATTTGAAAATAGGCCATAAAATGATGTGCTAATGTTATAGGTTGTGCCCTTTGAAGATGAGTATAACCGGGAAGGATAGTATCTAGATGTTCTTCAGCTATATTTAAAAGAGTAAATTCAAGGGATATTAGCAAATCTTTTATTTCTCTTATTTCATCTTTAAGATACATTCTTATATCAAGAGCAACCTGGTCATTCCTACTTCTTCCGGTATGAAGCTTTTTTCCTGTGTCACCAATCCGTGATATTAGAATACTTTCGATATTTGTATGGATATCTTCTGCATTCTCATCCAGTTCGATTATACCATTATCAATATCTTTTAGAATTTCATGCAGAGTATTTTCTATAATAGCTGCATCTTCTCTTGGTATAATATTACATTTACCCAGCATTTTTACATGAGCTATGCTTCCCAGAATATCTTGCCTGTACATTCTGCCATCAAATTTTATGGATGAATTAAAATCATTTACATTTTTGTCTGTTGCTTTTGTAAATCTTCCGCCCCAAAGCTTCATAACGTTTTTCACCTTCACTATATTCTCTAATATTTAAGCATAATTTCTGTTATTATATGATTACCACCCGGAAAGTTATAAAACAACTTTCTGGAGAGAAATCATTATATTGTTAAAATTACTAGATTAATAATTAATTTTTATCTATTGTTAATTATTAATCTATCATTAATTAATTCTGTGCTAACTTATTATTTATTCTTATCCATCATTAATGCCCTTACTTTCATTGGTAACCCAAAAAGATTAATAAACCCTTCAGCATCTTTTTGATTGTAGACTTCATCTTCTCCGAAAGTAGATAATTCTTCGCTATATAAGGAATAATTTGATTTTGAACCTGCCGGTATGCAATTCCCCTTATAAAGTTTCATTCTTACAGTACCTGTTACAGTTTCCTGAGTTTTATCCACAAAAGCAGATAAAGCTTCTCTAAGAGGTGTAAACCATTGTCCATAGTATACCAGCTCAGCAAACTTCTGCGATAATATATCTTTATAATGTAGTGTATCTCTATCAAGGCATAAAAGCTCTAGTTCTCTATGTGCTGCATAGAGTATAGTACCACCCGGCGTTTCATAAACTCCCCTGGATTTCATTCCAACAAGCCTATTTTCCACCATATCTGCTATACCTATGCCGTTTTCTCCGCCTATTTTATTTAAAACTTCAATTAGTTCTACTGGTGGGTATTCAATTCCATTAACTTTTACCGGTATACCCTTATCAAAATAAATTTCAACATAAGTGGGTTTATCGGGTGCCTTTTCAGGTGGAACTATCATTTTTAAAATCTTATCGTATTGAGGTTCGTTCCATGGGTCTTCTAAGTCTAATCCTTCATGGCTTAAATGCCACAAGTTTCTATCCATACTATAGTTATCTTTCTTAGTTACAGGAATAGGTATACCTCTTTCCTGAGCATAGTCAATAGCATCTTCCCTTGACTTAATATCCCACATTCTCCATGGCGCAATAATTTTGAAATGGGGCGCAAGGGCTTTAATTGTAAGCTCAAACCTTACCTGATCATTTCCTTTCCCTGTTGCACCGTGCGCTATAGCTGTTGCACCTTCTTTAAGTGCTATTTCTACTAATCTTTTTGCAATAATTGGTCTTGCAAAAGAAGTACCTAGAAGATATTTTCCTTCGTATATGGCACCTGCTTTAAGTGTTGGGAACACATAGTCAGTAACAAATTCTTCCTTCATATCCTCGACATATATTTTACTTGCACCGGTATTGATTGCTTTTTCTTTAACCGGATCCAGCTCATCCCCCTGACCTACATCAGCGGCCATTGCAATAACTTCATAATCAAAATTTTCCTTAAGCCAAGGTATAATAATTGATGTATCCAATCCGCCTGAATAGGCAAGGACAACTTTTTCTTTCTGTTTCATATATACTCAACTCCTTGTTTATGTTACAATATTAGTATTAATGCAAAGGTGCTATTTATACACGAGTAAAATGATGTTTGCTCATAATGACTCGATGATTTATCTAGCACAGCATAGTATGATTGCTCCTTGGAAAGTCACTTCATGACTTTCCAGGTGATAACCATATTATTGTATTTAATTATTATACAACAATATGAATAAATATGCAATAGTATTTAGGGGTGCATTTTCTGTATATGACCCATATAATGACAGAAACATTTACAGAATCATTTAGTGAGTTTGATTTGCCCCAAAGAAAATTTGCTTCGTACACTGCTTGAACATAAAAGCAAATTTTCTTTTTCGCTAGGAAACCCCAG
>CAZEYH010000331.1:0-3772 GCA_964515895.1 uncultured Clostridiaceae bacterium
TTCCCATTTATGTCCCTAATTGAAACTTCCCCGGATACTAATTCATGCATCACTCCATCAGCATCTTTAACAACCAATCTACCATCATCTGTAATATCCTCAGCCCTGCCAATATACTCACAGCCACCAGAAAGTACCCTTATTTCCTTGCCAAGAATTATTGAATGTTTTTTCCACTTGTTTATAATACTTTTTATGTCTCCTTTCTTAATTGAATTATAAGCCTTTTCCATCTCAATCAATATGCCTTTTATTATATCACTTCTTTTAAATTGCGAATTGGAATCCTCTAAACACTCCATATAAGCTTTGAGAGATGTAGCCCTATCTCTTAGATCTTCCTGAAAATCTTCAATATCATGATTTACATTAAGACCTATCCCTACCACAATATAATTTATGCATTCCTGTTCAGATTCCATTTCCGTTAATATTCCACAAATTTTTTTGCCATCTAATAGTATATCGTTAGGCCACTTTATTCCTCCCACAATACCGGTAGTCCTCATAATACCTGTCACAACAGCTACAGAAGCTGCAAGCGTAATAATCTGCGCCTCAGCAGGTGTTATTAAAGGCTTTAATACTATAGACATCCAAATGCCCTTTTTATCTTTAGAATCCCAAGTCCTTCCTAATCTGCCTCTCCCTGCAGTCTGCATATCTGCAACAACCAATGTCCCGTCTTCACATCCTGTAGCTGCAATATGTTTCGCATATGTATTTGTTGAGTTTATGCTTTCAAAATAATAAATTTTTCTACCCAAAATCTGTGTATTTAAACCATGTCCAATCTCATGTTCATTAAGTATGTCAGGTATATTTATAAGCCTATTTCTGTTTTTCACTTTTTCCTATCTCCATTTTTCCTCTATTTCCGTCATTTCTTCCGGTACTTTAATTACAATAGCTCTTTTTACTTCTTTATCTATGAATATTGCAATATTTTTCTTCTTATCTTCAATTTTATCAATTTTTTCGAATTCTGCAAGGTTAGAATAGAAATAATATAAACTTGTATCTTCAAAATCGAGATATCTTTCCTTATTCATTTCAATAAGATTGTATATATATAGTTCTTCAGAACTATTAATTAATACCGGAGAATCTTGAACCTTATTCATTATACTTATCTGTCCTTCAATAGCAGTGGTAGTAACAAGACATTCAGGTAACCTGTGAAAACCGAATATATATTTTTCAATTGGTATTATGGAGTTGATGTAAAATTCCATAACTTTAGGTGTATCAATGCCTATATTATATAAATACCTATCAGCAACATAACAATAATTAGAAGGTACTTCTAGTTTAATACATATTAAATTGTCATTATTGAATTTTTCAACGTCGTCTTTTGGGTTTAAAAGGGCAGATATACACTTTTTCTTACTACCATCAATAATAACTTCTTTATCATACCATTTTGAAAGTTTTAAACCACATCCTACAACATATTCAACTTCACTTACAGGTATGTAATAATAAACCTCCGCCATATAATCCCCCTTTGGAAATACAGGAATATATTTCATAATTTTATTTGAATCCACTAACTTAGCTATCTTAGCTCAATTTAAAATATTTCACTCCTATTTTATCATTACATGCATCTATGTATCTGTCAATATCTATTCCGTATATTTCCATATCCGGTTCTATATCCCTTAATGGTATTAATACAAATGCTCGCTTTAGCATTTCAGGATGAGGTATTTTTAATTCAGGAAGATTGATAGTCAATTTACCATAAAGCAAAATATCCAGATCAATAGTTCGGGGACCCCAGCGTATTAATCTCTTTCTTTGCAACATACTTTCTATTTCTTGGAGTTTCCTTAATAGCACAAGAGGATTTAGTTTGGTTTCAACTAATATAACCATATTTAAAAAGTTATCTTGTGCCAAATACCCTACAGGTTTAGTTTCATATATATTAGATGATTTTATTAATTTTGTATTATCTAAAGCTGATATAGCTTTAATTGCTTTTTTAAGGTTTTCATAACGGTTTCCCATGTTTGAACCCAAAGCAATATATACTTTTGAACTTGTCTGTGCTTCCATCTTATCTATCCCTTACCAATTCTACCCCAACCCAATCAAATTCTCCTTTTATAGGTGCATTTGGTTTTTTTACAGAAATTTTTACTTTGTCCAATTTACTATATTTTGATAATAAAGTATTTATTATAGCTTCAGCTAACTTCTCTATAAGTTGAAATTTATTGTTTTCGTTAATATTTTTAATTAGATTAAAAACTTCAGAGTAATCTATAGTATCTTTTAAATTATCAGATTCTCCTGCTGTTGATAAGTCTGTATACATTTCAAGATCTACATGGAAAAACTGGCCTGACTCCCTCTCACTAGGTAAAACTCCGTGGTATGCATAAAATTTCATATTCTTAATTATTATCTTATCCATTGCACTTCTCGCCTCTCACCTTTAGTTTCTCTTCTCTCTCATCCTAACTCTAACTTCCTACCTACCATCACTAATCTGCTATATCTCACCTCTTACCTCCCCACTAATCTTCTATCTCTCACCTCCAACTTCTCACCTCTCATCTCTAATTATCGCATCAGCCACTTTGGCAACTCTGCACATTTCTTTCACATCATGAACTCGCACAATATCTACTCCAGCAGCTATTCCAAGGGCGGTAGTTGCAGCAGTACCTTCCATTCTTTCAGTTACAGGTAGGTTAAGTATATTACCTATAAAGGATTTTCTAGACGTACCTAGAAGCATTGAAAAGCCCAAATCCTTTAATTCACCAAGCCTTCTCATGACCTCCAAGTTATGTTCAAAAGTCTTGCCAAAACCTATACCGGGGTCAATAACAATGCTACTATTTCCAATTCCTGCTTTTTGGGCAATATCAATACTGTTATTCAAAAACTCCTTAATTTCTCCCATTAAATCAATATATACCTTATCTTCCTTATTATGCATAATTATAACCCCTGCATTGTATTTAGCCGCAACTTCAGCCATCAAAGGGTCCTTTTGCAGCCCCCATATATCATTTATAATATGAGCCCCTGCCTCAAGAGCTTTTTCTGCTACAACCCCCTTATTTGTGTCAACAGATATAGGAACTTTAAGCTCTTTTACAAGTGTTTCTAGAACTGGCAACACTCTATCTATTTCTTCAGCAGCTTCTACAATATTAAACCCCGGTCTTGTAGATTCTCCACCAATATCAATTATGTCTGCTCCTTCTCTTACCATATCTTTTGCCTTTTCTACAGCAGCTTTAATATTTGTATATCTACCCCCATCAGAAAATGAATCCGGGGTAACATTAAGTATACCCATAATATGGGTTTTCTTTCCTAATGGCAGCTTATAACCTCTGCACTCAAAATATTGCACCATAAACCATCCTCTCATTCACTGTTAATGTGGACTTTATTGTATTAGTGTTAGACTTGTATTATACCTATATTATCCGTGCTATACGATACTATTCTATAAATTTTATCGCAGTAAGCATTTTTATTCTATTATAATACAAATATTAGATAAGTGAAAGATTATTGATACAAGACAGGGCGCACATTCCTTAAAGATATGCTTCCTGATAGAATTTTGTTTAATTTTGCTAAAAAGGCAGTAAGAAATTTATTCTCATTTTACCTAGAAATAATAATTGTTTATAGATAAAATCTATTATTAGATAGTTATTTAATAAAGTAATAAATCTAACAAATTAAATTTTGATTTACATGGAGTTGTTGACATGGTAAACATTTTCAAACTTAA
>CAZEYH010000332.1:0-3769 GCA_964515895.1 uncultured Clostridiaceae bacterium
GCTTTCGTAAGAAGGCCGGATAACCATACTATGATATAATGAAACAAGCAAATAAGTATTGAAAGGTGAGAAAATGCGTATAACCTCAATCGAAAAGGGAAACCAGAAAGATCCGGTATACAAAATTTACATAGATAACGAATACTCCTTTTCTATTCCCGAAGAGGATTACTTCAAATTTAATCTTTATGAAAAAGATGAGGTATCTGAAGAGGAAATAAAAATTATTAAGAATGCTGCAAACTTTTCAGCTGCTAAGTCAAAAGCTTTTGTTTATCTTTCTTATAAATTCAGGACAGAAAAAGAAATTAGATTAAAATTAAGCGATAATGGTTTTAATTCTGATGTAATAGAAAAAGTATTAAATGAACTAAAATCCGAGGGCTATATTAATGATAGCCTTTATGTTAGAAAATATCTTCACGATCGGAGAAAACTTAATCCTAAATCAAAAAGAATGTTAATGGTTGAACTTAGAAAAAAAGGAATAAATAAAGAATTAATATTTGAAGGTCTAGAAGAATTAAAACTAGATAATATTATAATTGCAGAAGAATTAGTAAGGAAGAAATTTAAGGATATAGATATATCTCAAAAAAAGATTGAAAGGAAAGTTTTTCAATTTTTACAATACAGAGGTTTCAATGCCGGTGAAATTAGGACAGTAATAAGGAAATTGGTTGATAATAATAAGATGGAGTAAAATATACTTCAATTATTTTCTGTAATCGAAGTATATTTTACTCCATCACTTTGGTTAACCACTTTTACTCATATCTTACTAATTATCATTTATCCTTTTTTTAAACTCCTTTATTAGAGCAGGTAGTACCTCAAGAGCATCTCCCACAATACCATAGGTTGCTACTTTAAATATTGGTGCTTCAGGATTCTTGTTTATTGCAATTATTATGTCTGATGAAGACATTCCGGCCAAGTGTTGCACAGCTCCTGAAATTCCACATGCAAAATAAACTTTTGGTCCAACGGTTTTTCCTGTCTGACCTACCTGATGACTATAGTCTACCCAGCCTGCATCAACAGTTGCCCTAGAGGCACCTACAGCACCTCCGAGGACTTTAGCCAATTCCTCAATCAAAGCAAAATTCTTCGGATCGCCCAGGCCTCTTCCACCGGATACGATAATATCTGCTTCTGTAAGGCTTACAGCCTCACAAAGGGTTGTTACAACATCCTTAACTTTTACTTTCACATCACTAGTTATACTTACTTCCGGTCTTATTATCTCACCTTTCCTTGAAGGATCCAATTCTAATGGCTTCATAACTTTTGGCCGGACTGTAGCCATTTGTGGTCTATGATTAGGGCAAATAATTGTTGCCATCAGGTTGCCACCAAAAGCCGGCCTTGTTTGGAGAAGGTTCCTAGTTTTCATATCAATCTCCAAGCCGGTACAATCTGCCGTAAGACCTGTATTTAGTCTGGAAGCCACTCTTGGAGCAAGAGAACGGCCATAAGTTGTGGCCCCCATAAGTACAATTTCAGGTTTGTAATTATTTATAAGTTGTACCATAATATCAGTATAAGATTCATCATTAAAGTCCTTTAAGATAGGATTATCTACTAAGTAGACTAAATCTGCACCATAGTGAATCAGTGTTTGTGCAGTTTCAGTTATATTATTTCCTAAATATATAATAGAAAGGGGGACATCTAACTTATCAGCAAGTTTTCTGCCTTCTCCCAATAGTTCCAAGGCAACGCCGGCAATTGTTCCGTTTTTCTGTTCCCCAAAAACCCATACACCTCTATATTGGGATAAATCTTCGTCATTATTTGTTTCATCCTTTTCAAATTGTATTGCCTTAAATTTACAAGAGGAAACACAAGCTCCGCAAAGTGTACAATTATCAAGAATTTTTGCTTTTTTATCTTCTACTGTTATGGCTCCAAATGGGCATCCTTTAACGCAAAGCTTACAACCAATGCAATTTTCTTCTAATATATTTATACTCGCCATCACAAATTACCTCCAAAAACTTCAACTTGTCTTTAACATATTTTAAAATACATGAATCATTCCTACAATTATTCTAAGTAACTTTTCACATATAAGATTTAACTTATTACTTATTTTAGAAACAATTTATTTATACTGAAAACTGCATTAAAACTGTAATGATAATAATTTATCTGCAAGTTTTCTAGCCTGTTCATCAGCGGAACCTTCAATAAATTCATTTTTGATATCATGAACAGGGGTAAAGGTTTTTACTACCTGTGTAGGAGACCCTTTTAATCCGCATAAATTTTTATCTGCATTAATGTCATCTGCATTCCATACTTTAACAACTGCCTTTTTTGCTCTCATCATACCTTTTATTGATGGAAGACGTGGCTCATTTATTTCCTTTACTACGGTTATTAGTGCCGGAAGGGGCATTTCAATCACTTCATAGCCATCATCTGTTAAACGTTGACATGTTAAATTCCCATCTTCTATTTCTTCAATTTTCCTTACATATGTTGTATGAGGAATTCCTAATTTTTCTGCTAAACTTGGACCTACTTGGGCAGTATCTCCATCTGTAGCCTGTTTACCGCATATAATTAAGTCATAATCTTTAATGTGTTTAATCCCCATAGAAAGTGTATAGGAAGTTGCAAGAGTATCAGATCCTGCAAATGCTCTGTCACTCAATAGTACCGCATCATCAACACCTAATGCAATAGCTTCCTTCATCATTTCAGCAACACTTGGTATTCCCATGCTCAAAACAGTTACTTTGCCACCAAACTTATCCTTTAGTCTTAACCCTTCTTCAATTGCATACATGTCAAAAGGATTAATAATTGATTCTACACCTTCACGAACAATAGTGTTGGTTTCCTTGTTTATTTTAACTTCAGTAGTTGACGGAACTTGTTTTATACATACAATTATATTCAAAGTTTTCACCTCGATCATTTATTGGTTCAATTATCTAGCTGAACTATCTAAATTTCCTATATGGTTGAATTAATCAGTTCAACTCCTTATTATAATTATTGTTTCAATTACTTCCTGGACATATCCTTAATAAGTTCAAGAGCAATGACATTTCTTTGAATTTGGTTGGTGCCCTCATATATTTGGGTAATTTTGGCATCTCTCATCCTTTTTTCAACCGGATATTCCTTCATATAACCATAACCACCAAGAATTTGCACAGCATCTGTAGTAACTTTCATAGCTACATCTGATGCCATAACCTTTGCCATGGCAGATTCTTTTGATATACTCTTTTCACCACTATCTATGTGCCTACAGGTTTGATATACAAGGCATCTTGCAGCTTCTATTTGTATTGCCATATCAGCAAGCATGTGTTGTATGGCTTGAAATGATGAAATTGCCTGCCCAAACTGAACTCTTTCCCTGGAATATTTTAAAGCTTCATCGAAAGCTCCCTGAGCTATGCCAAGAGCCTGTGCAGCTACACCGGGTCTTGTTCTGTCAAGGGTTTTCATAGCAATTAAAAAGCCCATTCCCTCTCTTGAAATAAGATTCTCTTTTGGTATTCTGCAGTCTTCAAATACAAGTTCACTGGTACAAGAAGCTCTTATACCCATTTTGTTTTCCTTCTTACCAAAAGAAAATCCGGGAGTTCCTTTTTCTACAATAAATGCAGAGAATCCTCTTGCACCCCTAGATCTATTGGTACATGCAATTACAGTATAAATATCAGCTTCTCCACCGTTGGTTATCCATTGCTTTGTGCCATTTAATACATATTCATCTCCATCAAGAACTGCAGTTGTCTGTATT
>CAZEYH010000333.1:0-3756 GCA_964515895.1 uncultured Clostridiaceae bacterium
CGTCCTCCTTAATTATCGCAATGGCTTCGTGAACAGAGTTAACTAGTACTTCCCTTTCCCCGTGTAACTGTCGGAGCAATTGACAGCTTTCCTTAGCCTTCAATTCGCCAGCAATCAATTCTGCCATCTTTTTAAGAAATTCCAAGACGTGACTGAGATTATTCTTAAAGTCAAGCATGCGTTGGGGTAGGGCAATGAGTGCAATAGCTCCCTTGACCTTATCCTTATATAGGATAGGTACGCCAATAATGCTTTCCATATCGCAGGACTGAATGTCGGGACAACTCTGACAAGCATCACAATACCGCTTATCTTCGATCACCAAGTGACGACCTGTGACGATGATGCTGCCAACAATAGAATTAGTGCGGATATCGATCTGTTTATGAGGATATTTAAAGGTATCCGCAATTCGTTCTAAATGATTATCGACTATGATGACGTCAACTTCCATAATTTTACTAGTAGCTATCGCAATCTGCTCTGCACTTTGTTTGATCGTAGTTAGTTCCAATCTTATCACCTCACTTTAAATTCTAAATCCATTTAAACCCGTTCTTAATCAATTCTCAATCTATTAATTAAAGCAGGTTGTCCTTAATATAATCACAGAGACACGCTATCTGATAACTCATGGTGACAGCACCGGGATCAAGATGCCCCACACCTTTATTAACCTGATAGCTAGCTCGTCCTTTAATGGCTTCCATATCCCTTGTAGCCTCTGCGCCATCAATAGCCGCATTTTTTACTAAATTCATGGTCTCCACATCACTCTTATTGTCGGCCAATGCCTTTTTATACGCTTGTACTGCGGGAAACAGCGAATCAATCATCGTCTTGAAGCCAGGCTCCGCTTTGCCGCGATTCATCATATCATTAACTGCTGCTTCCAGAGCATTACATAGCTCCTGGCTACTAATGCTTGTCCTATCACTAATACTCTTTGCTGCTGCCATGTAGGCTCCACCATACAAGATACCGGAACTTCCACCGATCTTACTCATCATCAGCATACCGATTTTCTTGAATAGGCTGTCCATGGGCAATTTACGTAGTTCGTCACCTACTGCCACAAGGTTTTCGAATCCCATATTGATATTTGCCCAGTGGTCACCGTCGCCAGTGATTGCATCCAATCCGGTGATATAATCACCGTTTTCATAAATTTTCTTTGCTACTAGGTTGATATATTCAACGTAGTCATCTGATGTCAATACAAAACTCATTTTTTATTCACCTCAAATTTTAGATTTTTAATGCAGTCGTATCGCACTTATAATCCAGATAGCCTTTTAGCTCATCATCCAGCTTCAGCAAGGTGACCGAGCAACCGGCCATCTCAAGAGAAGTGGTATAGTTGCCAACGAAGGAACGATAGATCTTAATACTTTTTTCGCTCAGGAACTTTTCCACTTCGTTGTACATAATGTACAATTCCATCAATGGAGTTCCCCCAAGGCCATTGACCATAACCGCAACCTCGCTGCCACCGAAATCGTAGTCTGCTAAAATATGGCTTACCAATTTTTCAGCCAATTCTTCGGCGGGTGTAATTGTTTCGCGACTGATTCCGGGTTCTCCATGGATACCCATGCCAATCTCGACTTCATTTTCACCCAAAGTAAAACCGGCTTTGCCTACGCCCGGCAGAATGCAAGGAGTCATCGCCATACCAATAGAACGTACATTATCAATGGTCTTCTGTGCAATTGCTTTAACTTCCTCCAGGCTTTTGCCCTGTTCAGCGGCGGCACCAGCAATTTTATGCACAAACACAGTGCCCGCAATGCCACGGCGCCCTGTGGAAATGGTGCTATCCGGAACCGCCACGTCATCTTTGACCACAACATAGTCTGTCTTGATGCCTTCCATTTCGGCTAACTCTCCGGCCATTTGGAAGTTCATAATATCACCTGAATAGTTCTTGATGACCATCAACACGCCAGCACCACTGTCTGCCGCTTTAATGCCCTCGATAATACGATCGGGGGAAGGAGATGCAAACACATTGCCTGATACTGCTGCATCCAGCATCCCATAACCAACATATCCTCCATGCAAGGGTTCATGTCCCGCGCCACCACCAGATATGATGCCGACCTTATTTTGTTTCTTTTTTTTCCTGGAAATAACCTCTACTCCTTCGCCGCCATAAACAACAGATGGATTGGATTTTGCCAGACCCAGTAGCATCTCGGATACTACATTATTCGGGTTGTTGATGATTTTTTTCATGTCTATAACCCCTTTCACACATAATAGATTTTGTATTTCAAAGCCTTAAAGTTTCTCATTACGACAAACATTTGGGCAAATCAACCAGTCTACGCTGCCAGTAGGTGTTTTCTCTTTTGGGGAAATCTTTGGCAGTCTAAAAATATCGAATAATTTGAAGTTTTGCGCATTTTTTAACATATCATTTTGATACTTTTTATGTTTATATAGTTTCATTATGATACGCTACTTTTTTATAATAGCATAATGAAACTATTATGTCAACACTGTGAGACTATTTTTATTTAATTCTTGATCGATTTGTGATAATGTCCTATATGGTATGAGTTCAAGGCTGGTTGCATCCATCATGGGAGATATTCACGGGGTAAATATCTCCCATCAGACCATAACTAATTATGCTAATTCAGCTGCTACAATCTTAAAGCCTTTTGTAGATAACTATGATTATCCTTTAACCGGTTCTATTTGCGGAGATTAAACATACATCAAAGTCAACTGATGCTCTCCCCAGAATGTCTCTCCCGGCTTAAGTTCAGCGGCCGATTTAACCAGTTCCCGGTTCGGAGCATATATATAGTTTGCCTTTGTATCCTCAAGAAGTTCAAAGGTAGGGTTATACAATGATATTTCAGATATGTTCTCAATACCTAATTTTAGATTATAGGGATATCCCTTTTCTGCTCTGTCCTGGGTTATAATGTGCATTAATATCGCATCTTCCGTCCATACTCTAAAGGGCTCGTCATTTCTAAATATTTGTTTTATTTCATCCTCAAAGGTCATTAATATACCGTTAAATTCCGTTTCGAGTCAATATTCTCCTTTTTTATCCCCTCTTATTATCCAATTAACGCTCCAGGTTTCATCTCCCGGAATACTCCCCATTCTAACAAATTCATGCTAACCTTCTCTTGTAGAGGCAAAGGAAAGTCCAGCCGGAATTGTTAGCCTTACCCCTTACCCATACATCCTTCAATGACAAACTCAGACCCTGCTGCATACAGAAAATTAGGGAGAGAAAACTCTTCCCAAGTCCATCGAAATCATCTAAAATACTAGTTGAAGAAAAAACAGTTAATGTAGTTGATGGATATATTAAGTTTGATTGAAAATACAGAAGGCCTAAAGAAGTTTGGGGAAAAAGGTTTATATCAAATGTATTAGGCATGATCAATTAAATTTAACTTGCTGGTAACTTGCAATTTAGATTATTTGAGGCTATAACTTTCTTTAAATAAATTAAATGTACCCCGGTAATGTATTTTTCTCTTGGTTTATTTTTCTTCGAATAAAAAAATCACACCCTTTATTTTGTATCTTTCTTTGACTTTTCGATAAGTGAAAAATATCCAAATACTGATACTGCTAAAGCACTTAGTGCATCAACAATAATGTCCTTCATTGTATCGGCTAATGCCTCTTGCCCGACTAGTGGTGTTCCATCGCTTAATGCAAATTTTTGCATATTTAATGATAATAGTGAATCAAAAGTAAATTCATATATCTCCCATATTG
>CAZEYH010000334.1:0-3755 GCA_964515895.1 uncultured Clostridiaceae bacterium
AGTTTCCTTACTGCAAATATAACACTTTGCCATTTATTCCACCGTCCTTTTTATTTATCAAAATAATATTGTTTTTGTTTAGCTTTTATCTGTATTATTGTTATAAAACTAATCTTTTTCAAATTCCTGTAAGCAGTATTTTTACTCCTACTATTTACTTTTTTGCTCAATTAAACAATAATTATAATAACATATCACTATAGTAATATGCAAGTTTTTTTTGCACCATTTAAGTATATTGGTGTATTATCCTATTTGGAGAAATATAGAACATATCTATTTCCATATATAAATCTAGAAGTGGGATGTGAAAATGCGCCTATGCGTGCTATCTTGAATTTATAGTCTAAGAAACTTATAATATGATTATAACCGTATTAGATTGCACCAGATTGCAACGAGGTTGTAACTTCCTGCAAGATAACCTGCAGGGGAAAGTTGTGAAACGACTTTCCGGGGAGTAACCATAATATAAACTATAAATACATAAATACAAAATATGTATATACAAATAAAAAGAAGGAAGGAGCTGCTTATGGCTGATATTCCAGAAGATATTTTAAAAAGGCCTGTAAGCTTTTTAAAAGGAATAGGGGAAGCGAGAGCAAAACTTTTCAAGAAAATTGGGGTTTATACTATTGAAGATATTATTAAATATTATCCCAGAGGGTATGAAGATAGAAGCAATATTGTAAATATAAACCAGCTTAAGAATGGTGAATCATGTTCTATAAAAGGTAAAATAACGGCAAGGGTTAAAGAAAGTAGATATAAGGCACGATTAACGATACAGAAGGTAGATATTGCTGATAGTACCGGTATAATTAGAGGAGTATGGTTTAATCAATCATATTTGAAAAACGTGCTGAAACCTGGAGAAAGCTATGTGTTTTATGGCAAGATAAAAAGAAAAGGAAACTACATAGAAATACAAAATCCCGTTTATGAAAAAGTTAATGGAACAGAAATGAAGAATACCTGTAGGATAATACCTGTCTATTCTTCTACTGCAAAACTAACTCAGACAATTATAAGGACTGCAGTAAATGATGCCCTAAAACTTGTTGGTGGTAGGTTTGAAGAAACACTGCCTCTTTATATTAGAGAAAAGTATCAACTATGTGAAATAAACTATTCAGTTTTGAGTATTCATTTTCCCTCTGATTCTGAAGCTTTCAATATGGCTAGGCACAGGCTTGTATTCGAGGAACTTTTTTTTCTTCAACTTGGTCTTTTAAGTATAAAACAAAGTTTTGAAAAGAGTAAAAAGGGTATTTGCTTTAGAGCAGGCAAAGAGGTACAGGAGTTTGTAAACCTACTTCCCTTTGAATTTACAAAAGCTCAGCTAAGGGTACTTGAAGAAATAGAAAAGGATATGGAAAGTTATAAGGTTATGAATAGACTTATACAGGGAGATGTAGGTTCCGGTAAAACTATTATAGCAATAGCAGCTCTCTTTAAGGCTGTAAAGGGTGGATATCAGGGTGTACTTATGGCTCCTACCGAGATTCTTGCGGAGCAGCATTATCGTTCAACTTATGATTTTCTACATCAATATGATATTAAGATTGGTCTTCTTACAGGTAGTTTATCAGGTGTAAGGAAAGAGCAGGTCCTAAAAGAAATAAAAGAAGGGCACTTTGATATTATAATAGGTACTCATGCGTTGATACAGGATAATGTTGAATTCCATAATCTTGGAATTGTTGTAACAGATGAACAACATAGGTTTGGAGTAAGACAAAGGGCAGCACTTTCTCAAAAAGGTAAAAATCCTGATATACTTGTTATGACTGCAACACCAATACCAAGAACCCTTGCCCTTATATTATATGGAGATTTAGATATTTCAATAATAGATGAAGTTCCGCCTGGGAGAAAACCTGTTAAGACCTATGCTGTTGATAACATGATGAGAGAACGTATTAACAATTTTATTTGTAAAAATGTCAATAATGGCAGACAGATATATATTATATGTCCTTTGGTAGAAGATTCTGATGTTATAGAAGCAAAGTCAACAATAACTCTTGCGGAAAACATAGCTAAAAATGATTTCAAAGGTTTTAGGGTAGGTGTTCTCCACGGCAGAATGAATGGGGAACAAAAGGAAAATATCATGAGAAGTTTTGTTGAAAATAATATAGATATACTGGTATCTACCACTGTGGTAGAGGTGGGAGTAGATGTTCCTAATGCTAATATTATAGTTATTGAAAATGCAGAAAGATTCGGCCTATCACAACTTCACCAGCTGAGAGGCAGGGTAGGAAGAGGAGAACACCAATCTTATTGTATACTATATAATGAGAGTGAGTCAGAGGTTTCAAGGCAGCGAATGAAAGTTATGCAGGAAACCTGTGACGGATTTGTCATATCTGAAAAAGACCTTGAATTGAGAGGCCCCGGAGATTTTTTTGGGACAAGGCAACATGGTATGCCGGATTTAAAGATAGCAAATTTATTTAAAGATATGGAAATACTAAAGCTTGCACAGAAAGAGGCAATTAATATTTTAAAAGAAGACGAAGATTTGAAAAGACCTGAAAATTCAAAGCTTAAAGATATTGTTACTTCAATCAAAGAAAAATTTTCTAAAGTGTATGGTAATTTATAATAAATCTATGCAGTTAAGATGTGCGTGTATAAAATGCATCCAATGCACCTTAAAATAGTTGACAATTGAAAATGATAGTATAAAATAACAATATAGAATAATTGAATACGGAGGAGTTTCGAATATTAAGGATAATATCCGGTTCAGCTAAAGGACATAAATTGAAGACATTGAAAGGCTATACAGTTGCAAGACCAACCTCAGACAAGGTAAAAGAATCTCTGTTTAATATTATTATGGGATATTTAGCAGATGCATATGTTCTTGATCTTTATTCAGGGACTGGGAATTTAGGTATAGAGGCTTTGAGCAGAGGAGCAAGATTAGCAGTATTTGTAGATAAAAGCGAAAAATCTATAGATGTGATAAAGGAAAATCTTGTTAATACAAAGTTGGTCGATAGAGGATTAATAATAAAAGGTGAAGTTTTTAATGTATTAAAGGGTTTTTCTAAAAAAGAGGAAAAATTTGATATAATATTCCTTGACCCACCCTATAATAAAGGATTAGCGGAAAATACCATTAAATTTATTGATAGGGAGGATTTATTAACAGCTGAAGGCATAATTTCAGCTGAAATAGGTGCTAGTGAAAAAATACCTCTTGAAATAGGAACTCTTAAATTGGTAAGTCACCGCAAGTATGGAAATACTGCTCTAGCTTTTTTCAAAAAGCAGTAAAATATGGGTAAAATAAAATACAAAATTGATGGAAGGAAATTGAAATTGAAAATATGCGTATATCCGGGAAGCTTTGACCCGGTAACAAACGGACATTTAGACATAATACACAGGAGTGCTATGCTGTGTGATAAATTGGTTGTAGCAGTTGGTAATAATATCAATAAAAAATACTCTTTTAATTTAGAAGAACGTGTAGAACTTTTAAGAATGGTATTAAAGGATAGTCCTGATATAGAAGTGGACAGCTTTTCAGGCCTATTGGTTGACTTTATGAAGAAGAAGAAAGCAAGAGTTATAATAAAAGGACTTAGGGCTGTTTCAGATTTTGAATATGAGTTTCAAATGGCATTATTGAATAAAATTGTAGATCCGAACATAGAGACCCTATTCATGATGTCAAGCATTAATTATACTTATCTAAGCTCAAGTGCAGTGAAAGAATTGGTAAAAAACGG
>CAZEYH010000335.1:0-3741 GCA_964515895.1 uncultured Clostridiaceae bacterium
ATGTTGCTACTTTTGATAATGGTGGAAAAATTTTGTATAAAAAGAATTATGGAAACACAGAAATTATAATAGAAAATGAAAAGAAAGAAACAGTATTAAACGACAACTCACCATCATATCCAATAGTACAACAAGACAGAAAAAATATTGCATATATAAGTCCCCTTGAGTGGGAGCAAGTCGGTGAGATTTATGTCTATGAATCAGAGAAGAATACTAATAATGCAGTCCTGGGCAAAGATGATATACCAAAACAATACACACCGAAAAAGGTATACTGGCTCAATGAAAAATATTTACTAGCAATAGTTGGCTTTGCTTATGGTACGGTTGATGTTGGCGGTGATGTTTATGTTATAGATATAGATACGGGGAATTATGATATTTATTTAAAAGCAGATGAGAATCAGCAGATTAATGATATATATACAGTTGCAGATAAAATAGTTTTTTTAACAGTAGAATTTAACGAGCAAGAAAAGAAATATATATATGGAGACGAAATAATAATTAAACATGATGAGCTATTAAAATTTGCCTTTAGCTTGAAGAAAGGAAAAGAATAAGGACGGTTTCTAAACTTACCGTCCCTCATCTATATTTAATGCAATTTCTTTTCTATTTGACTATAAATCTGTTCCGCTGTCTGTCCTTTGGCATTGATTACTGTTGCATTTGTGCTTGTATCTTCAATCCCTAAGAAATTCTCATTTATACCTGTAACTACTACAGCATCATATTCATCCAGGTCTCTTGCATACTCTCTACTAAAATTTATGCTGTCGACAGAATAGCCTTTTTGTGCAAGGAAATCTTTTACTTGCGTAAGACTTTCTTCTACTGCTATTTTGTGGTTCATAATATCCATTCTCCTCCAATTATTTAATATTCTATCTCAGTTAGTATCTGTAGATTTTAAAATAATAAACTACAAATATATCTTACATATATGTATATGCAAACATATTTAACTTGCTTATATACTTTTTTTAAATATTATTTTGTGATAAAATAAGGTAAAGATTTTAATAGTATGTAAGGGTGCTTCACTGTAAAATTATTTTACATTATTATAAGGAGAGCCATTTTATGCTTTTGAAACCAGCTAGTGTTATCTGGATAGCAAAGTATTTACAAACATGGGAAAACAAACAACATAGGCATAGCTATTTTCAACTATTATATATAATTGGAGGAAAATCAAAAATATTTATAGAGGATCAGTGTATCGATCTAAAAACTGAACATATATATTTGTTACCTCCTAACATTAAACATAGTATCTGTTGCAGTGATACAGAACCATTAAGAACCATTGATGTTAAGTTCACTGTAAATGACAAGGAGGTTTATTTAGAAATATTAAAACTTCCTTTCGAAATAGTTATTGATAATAATTTAGAAATTGGTGCTATACTTGAGAATCTTGTAAAAGAAGCAATTAGTGAGAAGTATCTGTATCGTAAAATAATAGACTCAAATTTTTTCTTTGTATTATTAAAAATATTAAGATATTACAACGGAGCTAATGAAACCGAGGAATATATCTTAAATCGTATAACCGGTGAGAATACACATAATGGAGTAGTTATTAGAGATGTTCGAGAATATATAGATAGAAATTACGGTTCAGACATAACGTTGGAAGCTCTCTCTAAAATGGCAAACGTAAATCGCACATATCTTATAAACTACTTCAAACAGATTTATGGTGTTACTCCTATGAAATATCTTAATATGATAAGAATTAGGAAGGCAAAAGAACTTCTACAGAATACAGATCTAAACATAACAGAGATTTCAGAAATCGTTGGATTTAAATCTATACATTATTTTAGCAGATATTTTAAAGAAAAAGAAAATTACAGTCCATTAGAATATCGACAAAAGTATAAAAATATTTTCATTATTCAGCTGGATGAAATGTCTAAAAATTTTCTATAGATAATTACTTGTGAGAGGTAGTGAAAAGAAGCAAGGGAGATGGGATATAAATAAAGCAAAAAATTTGCTTAAATAATTCGCGATTAAATAAACTGGCACATACCAACTTTTAATAATATTAAATTGTATTTGAATTATTAAGCACAATGATAGTATAATATTAATCAAGGTGATAATCTCCTTTTAGTTGATATTTGATTGGTCGTGCTTGATAATTACGTATTTTGATTTTTATTGGCATATAAGCATTGATATCCACATTAACTATCAATGCTTATATAAAATCATCCGCAAAAGATAAAATTATTACTGCAAGCGAGGCAGCTACGTTAGATGCCGATTGTGTTCTTATTCTCGGAGTAGGTGTGTGGGAAGGCGGAAGGCCGAGCTATATGCTTGAGGATAGGCTTTTGCAAGGCATAGAATTATATGAAAATGGGGCTTCCGATAGGCTGCTTATGAGTGGCGATCATGGTCGTAAAGAATATGATGAGGTCAATGTAATGAAGCAATTTGCTATTGAAAGGAATATTCCTTCAGAGCATATTTTTATGGATCATGCCGGTTTCTCCACATATGAAAGTATGTATCGTGCAAGGGATGTTTTTAAAGCAGATAAGATTATAGTTGTAACACAAGAGTATCATTTATATCGTGCATTGTATATTGCGGAAAAACTAGGACTGGAAGCTTATGGTGTTGCTTCTGACCCAAGGCAATATGTTGGTCAGCAATATAGAGAATTAAGAGAAATATTAGCTAGAGTCAAAGATTTCTTTAATGTAATAATCAAGCCTAAACCCACTTATCTTGGTGTTGCAATACCTGTAAGCGGGAATGGTGATTTGACAAATGATTAGAAATGATTAGTCAATTGGAGCAGAAAAAGCAATTTTTCTAGGGATGAAATCAAGCAGTCAAAAATAGAGTACTTGGAGATGTGATATGCAAAATGATAAATATTTTATTGAAATTAATAATGGTAAAATTAATTATTCTATAGTTAAAACTAAGCGTAAAACAATAGGGATAACTGTTGATAGAAATGGTAAAGTTAAGGTATCTGCACCTTTATATGTCAGTGAAAAAGAGATTAGGGAAGTGGTGCAGGAAAAGACAGATTGGATTGCCAAAAAAGTAAATGAAGTAAGAAAAAGGAATTTAAATACTGTACATAAAGAATTTGTCAGTGGGGAGGAATTCCTCTATCTTGGAGAAAAATACACTTTAAAAATAGCAGAACTAGATTTAGCAAAGCCAGAAGTACTTATACAGGCTGATACCATAGTAGTATATATATTTAAGGGGTTAACAGGAGAAAGTAGGAAGCAAGTGGTAAAGGAAACACTAATAAAATGGTATAGGCAGTGTTTTACTGAAGTTGTTGAAGAGAGAATTGAAAAGTACTCTTTGTATCTTAGCGTGAGCCCCCGTAAAGTAGTGGTTAAAGACCAAAAAACCAGGTGGGGGAGCTGCAGTGAAAAGAGAAATATTAATTTAAACTGGAGATTGGTTATGGCTCCTATCGAAATAATTGATTATGTAGTTGTACATGAACTGTGTCATTTAAGAATTATGAATCATTCAAAAGATTTCTGGAATCTTATAGAGTCTACACTTCCAAACTATCGTGAAAGCCGGGGATGGTTGAAAGTAAATGGTAGTAGTTTAGAAATGTAGTGATAATTAAGCATATCAATTCCCGCTATAAATAGTGCAAAGTTTCTATTTGACATAAAAAAGCTGTCTGTCCTTTGGCATTGATTACTGTTGCATTTGTGCTTGTATCTTCAATCC
>CAZEYH010000336.1:0-3736 GCA_964515895.1 uncultured Clostridiaceae bacterium
CTGCATGTCTGGTAGTGTGTTTTCCCCTTTTTATCTTTTCACTGATGTTTCCGGTCTCCATAACCTGCCATCCGGATACCTTATTTAAAATGGTAGATTTACCTACTCCGGACTGTCCTGCAAGCACGGTTATTCGATTGGATAATTTCTTTTTGAAATCCCCTATTCCGAAATCAGTTTTTGAACTCATGGCAATTATTGGATAACCTGTTTTGTTATATGCTTCTATTATTTTCAAGTAATTTTTTTCAGTATCTAAGTCTATTTTGTTTATACAAATAAAAGGTTCTATATTCTCTCTCTTGGCAATAATAAGAAGCTTATCCAAAAGTATATAATCCGGTTCAGGTGATTTTGTGGCAATAATAATTGCTAATTGATCAATATTAGCAACAGCAGGCCTCAATAATTGAGATTGTCTTGGCTCGATACTTTCTATAAAACCTGTATCTTCATCCTCTTTAATTACTGTAAACAAAACCTTATCACCGGGTAAGGGTGTTAAACCATCCTTTCTGAACACACCTCTAGCCTTACATTCATATATTCTATCTTCAGTTTTTACATAGTAAAAACCTCCAACTCCCTTAATGATTATACCTGTTAATAAGCCCGTAAATGCAATCCCCCCTGTTTAATCATGGCAATGCAGCCCATTCAAGATTAATTTCTGTTGACAATTTATCATCTAAAAGTACTCTGACTTTTGTACTTCCGTTTTCAGGCACCGGTATATCTTCTATATTTAACGGAAAATCGTCTTTATCAACATTATCTTCATATATAATACTAGTTTCATTTGTATTTGAAGGAGTAATCTGAACTACCGTTTTTATTGTTTCTTTATATATGTCAGGATCGTTGAGCCTAATTGGTATGGTTACATACTTTGCTTGCTCAAAATACATATTCACTGCTGTTTCTTGATCTACGACCTCGCCTGCAACAGGTTCCTGTTTTATTATTTTAGCATTCCCGGGACTTCTATCTTCAGGATATAGTTTACCAACCCTTAGTTTAGCATCCGACAAATCAATCTGAGCCTCAGCATAAGTCTTATTTGTTAGGTTCGGAACTGTTGTTTGTTTTATCTCAGGTCCAATACTTTTATAAATAATTATCTCAGTATCCGGTTTAACTTTTTCGTTGGCAGGAGGATATGTTCCAATAACATGACCAGCCGGAAAAATTTCGCTGTATTCATCTACGATTTTAGGCTTTAAACTAAATATCTGTTGTAATGCTATCTCAGCTTCTATAATTGGTTCTCCCGAAAGATCCGGAATATCTACTAAATGAGGACCTTTACTGATTTTAAACTCGATTGTATTATACCCTGTCATTTTAAATTCAGAAGATGGTTCCACACTTTGGCTAATAATTATATCTTTATCTACGGTATCGTCATATACCCAATTTTCTATAACATCAATATTGGCTTCCTTAAGCTCATCAACAATATCATAAAAATTTTTACCCTCATAGTTTTTTACAACAAATTTCTTTGCTTCAGGGGATAAGGATGAAACTATTACTGAATAACCTATATATGAAAATATACCAATAACAAAAAGAGATACAATAACAGCAAGCATTATGCTTAATTTATCGGTTTTTTTCTTCTTTTTATCAACTTTTTTCCCGCGTTTGATAGTAAAATCCTCCTCTCCCATAAGTTCATATTCGTCTATAGCTTTGATCCTTCTTGTTGGGTTTTCATCGTTTCCATTATCTTCTGCAAAATTTCCATTTGGTTCTTTAAATACTCGGTATAAATCTTCAGACATTTCTGTAGCTGTCTGATATCTTCCGCTTTGTTCTTTCTTTATTGCTTTCATTATTATATCATTTAAAGCTTTGGGTATATCTTTATTAAGTTCTACAGGCTGTACAGGTCTATCCTGTAAATGCTTTAGTGCTATTGCTACCGGTGACTCTCCATCAAAAGGCATTTTTCCTGTTATCATTTCATACATTATTATACCTAAAGAATATAAGTCTGATTTTTCATCAATATATCCTCCCCTTGCCTGTTCAGGAGAAAAATAATGTACCGACCCTATTGTGCTTCCCACCATAGTTATTGTAGATGATGTAACTGCTCGTGCAATTCCAAAGTCGGTAACTTTTGCAATTCCATCCCGTGTCATAAGAATATTCTGTGGTTTTATATCCCTATGAATAATCTGCTTGCTGTGGGCATGTTCTATTGCTGAACAAATTTGGATGGCGATCTTAACAGACTCTTTCCAATCAAGAGGCCCATTTCTTATTATATATTCCTTTAATGTTATACCATCTATATATTCCATAACAATATAAAAAATATTATTTTCGTTACCAACATCATATATAGGTACAATATTGGGATGAGATAGACTTGCCGCAGATTGAGCTTCTACTTCAAATCGTTTTACAAATTCTTCATCCCCTGTAAATTCCTCTCTTAGGATTTTAACAGCAACAAATCTGTTTAGAAGCCTGCATCTTGCTTTGTAAACAAGAGCCATTCCTCCTCCGCCAATTTTTTCAATTAATTCATACCTGTTTCCAAGTACATTAGACTCCATACTTACACCTCTTACTTACACCTCTAATATTTTACACTCTAATTACTACAACTGTAATATTATCATTACCACCGCTCTTATTAGCTATTTCTACCAACTCAGTACACGCTACCTGAGGATCTTCTTGTTCTTCAACAATTTTTTTTATTTTATCGTCAGAAATCATGTTTGTCAAACCATCTGTACATAGTATAAAAACATCATCGTCAAAGATATCGTAAGAACAGACATCAACCTCAACCTTTTCAAAACACCCTAAAGCACGAGTTATTACATGTTTTTGCGGGTGGTTTTCAGCTTCACCTCTTGTTAAAGATCCATTTTTTATTAATTCTTCTACATAGGAATGGTCAGTAGTAAGCTGCTTTATATTACCACTTCTCACCATATATGCTCTGCTATCACCAACATGACCTATAATAATTTTCTTATCGAGAAAAACAGCTGTTACTAAAGTTGTGCCCATTCCATAATATTGTCCGGGCTCACTAGACTTTTCATAAATAGTATTATTTGCTCCCTCAATAATGTTTTCAATAAATTGAGGTAATTCTTCTTTATCAAGGTTTTCGGGAACACTTTCTATACATTGGCTTATATAATCTACAGCCATTTTACTTGCAACTTCACCGGCGTTGTAACCTCCCATACCATCAGCTACTATAAATATAGCATTTATTTTTTTTGAATTTCTAAAAATAATGTTACAACTATCCTCATTTGTTTCCCGAATCATGCCCTTATGGCTTTTTACGCCATACTTCACAAAATCACCACCTTGAGCGAAGATTATTCGCTACTCTTTTTACCCTCTAGTACTTGTCTTCTTAGTTGCCCGCATGCTGCATTTATATCTTCTCCCAGTTCTCGTCTAACAGTCACATTAATACCACTTTTTTCTAGCAGGCTTTTAAACTTATCAACTCTTTTTTTGCTGCTAGGCCTAAATTTTGACCCTTCAATTAAATTAATAGGAATAATGTTTACATGGCATAACATTCCCTTTGTTTTCTCCATTAATTCAAAAGCATCCTTTTCAGAATCATTATAATCTTCAATCATTGCATATTCAAATGTTATTCTTCTTTTAGTTTTCTCTGAATATATCTTACATGCTTCAATAATTTTGTCAATAGAATAGATTTTATTAATAGGCATTATTTCTA
>CAZEYH010000337.1:0-1195 GCA_964515895.1 uncultured Clostridiaceae bacterium
CTTCTACTATTCTTACCTTATGTTCCGGAGATACCCTTGCATATACTGAATATTTTTCTACCTGTTCACTAAACAAATCATCACTGATTTTATCCAGTTCACTGCCGGTTACGGCCTGACTATTATCAGTTATTATTCCAAGCTCATTAGCTATTGCTAAAGCTGTATCTTTATGATCTCCGGTTATCATTATTGGTTTTATACCTGCTTTTTTGCAAACTTCTACTGCTTTTTTTACTTCTTCTCTAGGTGGATCTATCATGCCGGTAAGCCCTACAAATATCAAATCTTTTTCAATATTTTCAGAAGAAATATCTTCAGGAATAATATCTAAATCTTTATATGCCATGGCAAGTACCCTTAGTGCCCTACCTGCCATCTGATGGTTTGCTTTTTCAATTTCTTCAAGATTTGATTGTGACAGGGAAAGTATTTCACCATTTAATAAAACTTTACTGCAGCGGTTTAACAGCATATCAGGAGCACCTTTGGTTAAGACTCTGTAACTCTTACCATTTTTACTATATACAAAATCCTGATGGGTAATTGAATTTTTATGAATAGTAGTCATAAGCTTTCTTTCAGAATCAAAGGGAACCTCATTTACTCTAGGCATTAATTGTTCCATTTCTTCTTTGCTTATACCTTTGTCCATTGTAAAGCTAACCAATGCTGTTTCTGTAGGGTCACCTATTGTTTCAATCTCATCAATATTTTTGCGTTTTACCTTGGAATCATTACAAAGAGTCATTATTTGTGAAAAAATATCAAAGCTTTTATCATGTATAGAAATATTATGCGCAAATCTTAATTCTCCATCTAAATAGGCTTCTGTTACAGTCATTTTATTTTGCGTAAGAGTACCCGTCTTATCAGAGCATATAATGTCCGTGCTGCCTAAGGTTTCAACAGCAGGCAACTTCCTTATTATAGCATTGCGTTTGGACATTTTCTGTACACCTATAGCTAGAACTATCGTTACTACAGCAGGAAGTCCTTCAGGTATTGCAGCAACAGCTAGACTTACTGAAGTAAGGAACATTTCTAGGAATTCTCTTCCTCTAAGCATACCTGTTATAAATATAATGACAGCGATAAATATAACACCGATACTTATATACTTTCCAATTCCTGAAAGTTTTTTCTGAAGAGGAGTTTCATCAGGTTCGCTTTTAGTAATATATCCTGCTATTTT
>CAZEYH010000337.1:1295-3733 GCA_964515895.1 uncultured Clostridiaceae bacterium
AGAATTATGTTAAAAGTCTTGCTTTCCTCACAGGATATAAAGCCAGACAGCTAATTAATAATTGGCTGTCGGTTGTTGACTTTATAATTACAAGCTACTCCCTTTTAACAATAAAATAATACCATGTATGCCAAGTATTTGTCAAATAATCTCAACATCTCGGGTGCATTTACCATATTTTTCTGCATATTAATTAAATGCACCCTTTCATATCTCTTTACTTATTGCACTACCCACCTTATAAGTCCTGCATCAAACTTATTAATTAAATCAGGATGATAGGGAATTACACGGAAAGTATAAGAATATTCACCGCCATCATCAAGTTTTATTTCGGTGGTATAAAGCCAAGAAGATGCTCCTGTTTTTTCAATCAATTTCATTTCTTTTACCTGTGGTTCTTCAATGTCGGTACTATGATTTAATTTTTTATAATAAACTTCTACTTTGACATTTGATGGCTCTATATTACCTATGTTTACATTTGCAGAAATAACAAAGGAATTACCGGCAAGTGTCTTATATTCTTTAAGATGATTGAGCGTTTTTTCTGCAGATATTGATACTTGTGACCAGTTTTCTTCGATGTATGATTTCCATTCTGCAAGATTTATGGCATAACTATAATAACTGGATATTATTTTATCTACCCTTTTAATAGACGGAATGTACATTTTATTTGTATAATCTTGCACCATCCTATGTGTACTGAAACGATATGCAAGGGATTTTATTGATTCTTTCATTAATTTGACCCAGACTGTGGGAATCCCGCTAGCATCTCTATTATAATATAAGGGAATAATATGGTTTTCTAGTATAGAATACAATGATTCACTGTCAGCATTATCTTGAAAATATTCATCATCATAGAAGGTTTCGTCACCTATTACCCATCCGTTGTTACCGTTAAAACCCTCGCACCACCATCCGTCCAAAATACTAAAATTAATAATACCGTTAATGCATACTTTTTGTCCACTGGTACCGCTAGCTTCTAAAGGCCTACGGGGATTATTAAGCCATATGTCCACTCCCTGAACCATCTTACGTGCCAAAGCAATATTATAATCTTCTACAAGAACTACCTTTCCTGTAAATCCTTCCCTCATTGCAATATCATTAATGTATTTGATAACCTCATGTGCCGGTCTGTCTGCAGGATGTGCCTTACCGGCAAATATAATTTGTACAGGCATTTCAGGATTATTAAATATTGATTTAATCCTTTCAATATTCCTGAAAATCAAATTTGCTCTTTTATATGTTGCAAATCTACGAGCAAAACCAATAGTAAGTGCATCAGGCTTTAGTAAATGTTCTGCTTCCCTTATACTTTCTGAAGAACAGCCATTGGATATTCTTTGAAGTTTAATTTTTTCACGTAAGTATTCAATAAGTTCCTTTTTCGATTGCATATGAATACTCCAAAGCAGATTATCCGGTATATTATCTATGTTTAGCCATATGCTTTTTTCTGAAATATTCTTTGACCACTCTTTATCTAAATACTTATCATAAAGCTTTCTTAATGATGGTGAAAGCCAGGATGTAGTGTGAATACCATTGGTTATATGAATTACAGGGACTTCATCTTCAGGTATCCCCGGCCATAAATTATTATATATACTTCTGGTAACAGCTCCATGAAGTTCGCTTACTCCGTTTTTTCTACCTGCAAGAGTTAAAGCAAGTACTGTCATATTAAAGTTTTGGTTATCATTAACTTTTAGCCCCATATCAAGAAATTGGTGCCTGCTTATTCCCAAATTACTCCAATAATTGCTGAAATATTTATCTATCATATATAATGGAAAGACATCATTTCCGGCAGGCACGGAGGTATGTGTTGTAAAAATAATATGTGCTTGTGCTACTTCTTTAGCTGCTTTGAATGATAGCTTTTTTTTCTGTACAAGTTTTCTAATAATTTCAAGACCTAAAAAAGCAGAATGTCCTTCATTCATATGATACACCCATGTATTAATACCTAGAGCTTCTAAAACTCTTACTCCTCCTATACCCAGCAGTATTTCTTGTTGAATTCTAGTTTCCTGGTCACCTCCATATAAACGTGAAGTTAACCATCTGTCAGTTTCATTGTTCTGTTCTATATCAGTATCCATTAGATAAAGAGATACACGACCAATTTTGACTTCCCATACTTTTGCATAAACCATTCTCCCCGGTAATTCAATATTGATTAGCACTTGCTCTCCTTCGCTATTTATGGCAGATTGTAGAGGTAGTCTAGATAAGTTTAAGTCGGAGAAAACTGTTTCCTGCCATCCATCTTTATTGATCCTTTGGCTAAAATACCCTTGCTTATATAGTAAACCTATTGCTACAAAAGGAATACCAAGATCACTAGCAGATTTGCAATGATCACCGGATAAGACACCAAGTCCACCGGAGTATACCGGCAATATCTCATTTAA
>CAZEYH010000338.1:0-3704 GCA_964515895.1 uncultured Clostridiaceae bacterium
GTTCAGGATTCATATCAATTGCACCAACTATTTCAGCACCTTTTTCGTACAAATACCGTAAAAAATATTTACCCATTTTACCGCACCCGTACTGAATAACTCTAATCTTTTCTCTCACAACAATTCCTCCTTAGCACTTTTTTTGAAAGAACTTTGTTAATTCTTTCACTTTTAATTAGATTATAATGTCTATTGTAAGTATAGAGTCAAGTATTTATTCACGATGGGTGCATTTTTACCGGTATTTGTAACTTAACAAACATATTTCTTTCATTATTATTAAATATAGGCAGCTCAACTACTACTTCACAAATATAATCACCAATTATTTCATATCCCTTTTCATATACATAATTAAATAATTTTTTTGCATATTCCTTTTCTTTCCAAAAACTGTTAAAATATGTGCAAACAAAATTGTTTGACGGTATTATCTCTATTCCATGCTGATTCTTGAAATCAGCATCGATAAATACAAATATTTCTGAGGAAACAAATTTGTCAATGTCTATCATCTCTTTTCTTAATATGGAACCAACATTACAAAAGTATACCATAGGTAAATGCTTTATGATTACTTGTTTCTTTAGCTCTCTTAGAATATATTCATAAGTCTCTAATCCATGGTCATAAATATTTATCTTTCCATCATAGCAGAATATCTTTCTTTCAGGTATATATTCCATTCCTATAAAACCTTCTGCAGGTAATTTCAAATATCTATTATAATTTTCGATATAGGCTTTTACACCTTTTTTCATATTATTCAGCTTTTCAATCTCTTTATCAATATTACGACTCTGCCTTTTTAGTATATTCTGGATTTCAGTAATATCACCTTTTTCAAACTGCATCTTAATTTGCTTTAAAGACATTCCTAATGATTTCATATACTGAATCATATCCAATATTGCACTTTGTTTTATATCATAGTATCTGTAGTTTGTTTCCTCATTAACATATATAGGCTTTAGCAAATCAATCCTGTCATAATATCTTAGAGTTTGAACAGAAACATGATTTATTTTCGCCATTTCCCCTATAGATAGTTTCTTCATTTTTATCCCTCTAGATGATTGTATTCTTTTACTGTATATGTTACCTCACCAATTTCTCACTGAGAATAAAATTTTCCCATTTTCTGATTAGATTTTATATAGGTGCGGCTCTTTTTACAAATATCATGCCCCTCCCTGTTAAGAAGGCCAAGATAAAATAACAGTTACTTAAAATCATCGGTTGTAAAGTCCTTTTCCATATTCGCTGGCTATGTTTTTGTCTATTAGGTCATTCTGTCCTTTTTTTGTTTTCTATGAAAGTTTTTAAATAATATTGAGATTATACCATAAAAATTATAATTTAACATAAAAGTCCAATAATATTTTTAAACATCCATTCACACGCTGAATCATATTCAATATTATACTTTGTTTTATATCATAATGTCTATTGAAAGGAGCAATATGGTATCCATACGCTAAACCAAACTGATTTCAACTCCCCTATCCTTTATTTCCTGTATCTCATCTTCATTAGTATTTTTGTTTGTAACTAATATATCAATATCTTCTAATGGCGCGATATGAGCAAAACTTGTCCTTCCAATTTTTGTGTAATCAGCAACTATAATTGTCTTTTTTGCACGAGCTATCATCTGTCTGTTTATTTCAGCATCAAGGTAGTGATATGTTGAAATGCCATCATCGCAGTTAACTCCGTCAACAGAAAGAATAAACTTATCAGCCTTATATCTCTTAAGTTGATTTATTACATCATCTCCATAAGTTAGTTGATCTTTGGGGTCAACAATGCCTCCAAGTAATATTATATTAAGATCTCTTGAATTTGCAGATTCTTGTGAAAAATAAATTGCATTAGTTACAACTGTAAGGTTTCTCAATTTCTTTAGTTCTTCTAATACATATAGGGATGTTGTGCCGGAACTAATCATTAATGTATCATCATCAGAAAGCATAGAAACTACTTCTGTGGCAATTCTTCTTTTTTCATTTGCATTAGTTTTCATTCTCTCTGAAATGGACATTCTGTAATAAGCTCTATAAGTGCTAACAGCGCCACCATGAACACGTTCAAGCATTCCCATACTTTCCAATTTTGCCAGGTCATTTCTTATTGTAACTTCAGATATCCCAAACATCTTGCTCAATTGATTAACTTTAACCTTGCCTTGTTTATTTAATATTTCTATTATTTTATTCCTTCGTTCATCAGTTCCATATTCTGTCATTTTATCATCTTCCATAACACAATTTACCTCTCAGTTTAATTCTATCCATGCTTTTTCCCTGTCGGATTCATACGCTTTTTCCATTATGTATTGGATATATGCACCTTCTTTAAATGATGGACTTGCTTGCCTTCTTTCATATACACATGAAAGAAAACTATACAAGCAATGAACATGTCCTCTTATCCAACCTATTGAAAATTTGGAACTTGGAAAGTCCCCACCCGGCTTTTTGAAACGCTGCACACATTCTATTTTTGTATAGCCTCTGAGTCCCCCGTAGTGACTTTCAGGTAAAGTATTGTCATAATACTCAAGCCAGTTTGGTTCCATAAGGTTAAATCTGATTGCACCCTTGTCTCCGTGTATTTCGAATCTTAATTCATCATTTGTACCGGTTGCTATTTTAGAAGCTTCAATTGTACCTATACCGCCATTTTTCATTTTAACTAACATTAAAGCTACATCATCAGCTTCAATCTTAACCATATTTCCTTTTTTGTCAAGTCTCTCCGGATATATAATTTTAGTTTCTGCAAATATTGATGAGTATTCTCCCAAAAGATAATAAATTATATCCAACACATGAGAACCTAAGTCAAAGAGTACTCCACCGCCGCCATAATTTTTATCCTGTTTCCAACCAATAGCTTTATTAGGATCTACAGAGCCTGAATGTAGGTAGCATGCCCTAAAAGACATTATTTTGCCGATTTTCCCTTCTTCAATAAGTTCTTTAGCTCTCATAGTAGCCGGGAAAAATCTATACTGCAGAGCCATTTGAGTTATCACATCATACTGATCAAGGACATTAATAATTTCCTTTGTTTCATCATAACTAACAGCAAGAGGTTTATCGCAGTATACGTTCTTGCCTGACTTTAATGCCTTCAAAACTGCCTCTTTATGGTAAATATTAGGTGTACATATATTAACCACATCAATATCATTATTCAATAAAATGTCATCAGGATTATTGGTGGCAAATTCAAAACCTAATTCTTCCTTTGCTCTTTCTGCTACAGACAAGGTTCTGTTGCAAACCCCAACCAATCTGATTTTAAATGGTAGGTTGTTATAATAAAGTGGAATGGTTTTATAGCCGTATGTATGGGTTTTACCCATGAATCCAAACCCAATTATTCCAACCCTAATTTCATCCATTTTTCACTCTCCCTTCAAGAATTCCTTTCCAATTTTTCATCCCAGAACTTCTTAAATTATTAAGACAACCGTAAAAAGCACCTTCTGGCGCAAATTTCTTAATTCTAATTTTACTTTTTACCAAGTTCATAACTTCTGCTTCTAGCGGCAAACTTCTGACTTCTAGCACTAAACTTAACACTTCTAATCCTAAATTATTTAGTCATGATCTCTCATCTACAATCTCAATCTCTAACATCTAACATCTAACTTCTAACTTCTAACTTCTAACTTCTAACCTCTAACTTCTAAC
>CAZEYH010000339.1:0-3694 GCA_964515895.1 uncultured Clostridiaceae bacterium
TTGCCTTCAGGCTCGGCAATGACAGAAGAAGAGCAAAATCGGGTAATAGAAGTTGTTAGAAATACAATTAAATATGAGTGACATCCTCACCTCAATAAATTGAGGTGCTTCCCTTACGTACAATTCATGTTTTGAAAAAATTTCGAAAACATGTTGCATATTTCTAATATATTCGATAGAATTATATTATGATAAATATCTATTAGTCGAAATAATATAAAATAATAATTATAGTTGAAAAGAGAGGTAGGATATATGACTACATTAAAGGATATTGCAGAAATAGCAGGAGTGCATGTATCAACAGTTTCAAAAGCTTTAAGAGATAGTTCTGATATAAATGAAGAAACAAAACTACGGATAATTAAAATTGCGAAAGAAAAAAATTATAAATTTAAAAAAACTACAAAAAAATCCTCAAATGGATTTGGAATTATAGGAGTAATATGTCCTGAAATCACTAGTAACTACTATGCTCAGATTATCAGTATAATTGAAGAAGAGATAAAAAAAGAGGGGTATTTTTGTGTAATAGGTTTTACAAATTTTGAGGGGAATAATGAAAAGTACTATCTCAATCACCTAACCAATGCTAATGTTGAAGGGATAATATTTTTATCTGAAAGCAGAGATCTTGGAAAAGTTCTTCTTGAATATAAAAAGAATGTTGATACCCCTTTGGTACTAATTGCGCAAAATACTGAAACAAAAGACTTTGATTGCATAAAAATAGATGATGATTATGGGGTCAGACTTGCTGTTGAGCATTTAATTCAACTTGGGCATAAAGATATTGGATATGTAGGAGATGAATTATCGAATACAAGACTTGACACATTTATGAATGTTATAGAGGAAAACAAATTGAGGATAAATAAGAAATGGATACAAGTAAGCGAAGATAGATTTGAAAAATGTGGTTATGAATTAATGAGTAATGTATTAAAAGGGGATGATATTCCTACGGCTGTTTTAGCCGCATATGATGATATCGCTATTGGAGCAATAAAAGCAATTAGTGATAAAGGACTTCAAGTTCCTAACGATATTTCGGTAGTGGGAATAGATGATGTAAGAATAGCATCTTATTTTCAACCTGAGCTAACAACAATAGCAGGTCCAATAGAAGAAATGGGGAAAATTGCCGTAAAACTCTTATTTAAGAAAGTAGAAGACAGCCAATATAATGTGGTACAGAATGTCAGGCTTTCACCCAGGTTAGTACAGCGCAAGTCCACAAAAGCTGTGGGAAGAACATGAGACTATAGAAAAATAAACATATAGGGATTGATATTAATGGTTATGATTATCAACTAACCTCCAATTAACCTTAAATTAGTTTAAAACGGATGTGATATATTTATCCAAATTAGCAATTAAAAGAAAAAGATCAAATAACAAGTTTCGAAAACAAATCTAAGAATAATAAAAAACTACGAATAAAATTTAGAAAATTATCGAAAAAGCGCTTGACAAGAAAACTTAATTGAACTATAATACATATAAAGATACAGAAACAATGGAAAAAATTCTTAAAAACAGATAACAATAGTTGATACCATAGCCCAAAAACAGCTTGAGTAAACAGCGCATTAAATTAGTAATAGATGGATAACATTAAGGTTGTAATGTTTCGAAAATATAATATTTAAAGCTATATGTCACACAAACAAACGAATTATTAAATTATATTATTAGGATGTGTACTAATATGTATTATTTGCTAGGTATTGATGCAGGTACAACTTCAATGAAAGGTATGTTAATTGATGAAGAAGGCAAGAAAATATGTCTTGTTAATGAAAATTATAATTTAATTACTCCAAGCAATTTTGTTGTTGAATTCGAGGTTGAGAACTATTGGGAAGCATTTAAGAAAGTAGTAAAGAGTGTTGTTTATTTATCCGGGGTAAATCCGCGCAGTATATCAGCCATTGCTATTAGCAGCCAGGGAGAAACTTTGGTATGTTTAGATAAAAACGGAGAACCACTTCGCAAAGCTATAGTATGGCTTGATAATAGGTCTACTTATGAAGCGGAAGAAATAAAGAATGAATTTGATATAAAAGAGGTATATAAAGTAACCGGTCAACCTGAAGTAACCGCTACATGGCCTGCAACTAAAATATTATGGCTTAAGAAAAATGAGAAACATATATTCGAAGAAACAGATAAATATCTTCTTGTGGAAGACTATTTAAGCTATAAACTAACGGGAAAGTATTGTACAGATAAATCCCTCAGCTCTTCAACATTATATTTTGATATAAATAGAGGTCAATGGTGGAAAGAGATGATTGACTTTATTGATATAAAAGATGACCAACTGCCAGACATAAAAGATTCCGGAGAAAAAATTGGTAATATAACAGATCAAGCTTCAATCGAAACAGGTTTAAGTAAGGAAACTATAGTAGTAGCAGGTGCATTAGACCAAATGGCAGGATCTATAGGGGCGGGCAACATCTATTCAAAAACTGTGTCTGAAACTACGGGGACATGTCTAGCCATGTGTGTAAACGTCAGAAGTCCAATGCCGTATAGTGAAGAATATAAAATACCTTGTCATTGTAGTGCTTTACCAAGAGAGTACAGCCTTGTCTTTTGGTCTCAAACTGCAGGAGTTATTCTAGAATGGTTAAAAAATAACATTTACTATGGAAATGATAAACATAAGCATAGTAAATATAGCGATGATGAAATATATAGAAGCATAAATTATGAAGCTGCAACAATAGATGCGGGCGCTGATGGCTTAATTTTACTGCCTTATTTTAGCGGTTCTGCTGTTCCCCATTTTAATCCTTTTGCTAAAGGTGTATTATTCGGTGTTACTTTGAATCATACAAGAGCACATATTGCAAGGGCTATTATGGAAGCAATAGGTTTTATGCTAAAAGAGCACATTGAAACTGCAGAAAAATTTGGTATAGATATTACTGAAATCAGATCCCTTGGCGGAGGTGCAAAAAGTTCCCTATGGAATCAAATAAAAGCAGATATTACAGGAAAAGAAATAGTGACCCTTGAAAACACAGAAACTTCTGCATTAGGCGCAGCAATGCTTGCCGGAATTGCAGCAGGTGGTTTCAAAAATCTTCAAGATGCATGTAATAAATGTGTTAAATTAAAGGATAGATATTACCCGGATACATCAAAATCCTCAGTATACGAAAGTACCTACGAAAAATATAAAGACATATATAGTAGTATAAGTCACTTATATCAGAAAGTTATATAGGTATATGTGTCACGTATATCAAGTATATTATGTTCATGTACTTTATGCTACCTACATAGCAGGACACATGCAGCGGAATATATAGCGAAAACATAAAATATTAAAAAGTGAGGTCATGCAAATGTATAAAGCTGGTTTTGTAGGGTTTGGAGAAGTTAATACGCCCAGGGATGTGGTAGACAAAAAAACAAATGATGCAAAGCAATTGCTCATTAAGAATGGATTTAAACTAGTTACGACAGATTCCGTTACTGATGAAGAAAAAGGTCTAGAAGCTAAAAGAGCAATTAGAGACCTAAAGAAAGAAGAATTTGATTTCCTAATAGTATGCCTTACAGGATGGATTCCTTCCCATACGGTCATAAGGGTAATAAGTGAATTCAAAGAAAAACCTATGATTTTATGGGGATTAGCTGGAAATAGTGAAGATGGGAACGGAAGACTTGCAACAAC
>CAZEYH010000340.1:0-1414 GCA_964515895.1 uncultured Clostridiaceae bacterium
ATACTTTTACACGGTTTTTATTACTGCGGATCTGAAAATCCAAATAAAGGGTACATAAGATCAGCGGTATTATGTTAGTTGTAAGCAGTAGAACATTAGCTGTTGCAACTATAATTCTTGCAATTTGACCAGGTTGTCCATCATATGCCCACCCTATTGCTTCCATGGAAATAACAAACATACTTGATAAAACAAAAAACTTAAATAGACAATGCTCCATAAAATATTTTTCTCCCTCTATTTTAAGTTGTATATATATGATAAGCAGTATTAAAAACTCTAATATGGAAATTTGTAATCTAATCATTGTATACAAAAAGGTATCACCACCCACCATTTACTGAAAACTTATAAAACCTTATATACAAGCTATAAAAGTCTATGTTTCATTCCTATAATATGATGTGGCTTCAAAAGGAGTCTCCGTTTTGCTTTTCTGATCGATACAAAACCGCCCTTCGACCAGCTTTTCCGGGATCACATCATACGCCGCCGCAAAAAGTTTAATAGTTTGCGTCCGCTTCACAGCTTCCATTAGCATATCCGGTTACAACTTCTTTGAAAATTCAATTCACCATACTTTAATTATAACATATAAAAAATTGTTAATGTAGACTATTTATTCTTCTTTGCTGGGCTATAATACAATAAAACATTAATGTGATAAGTGCGTAACGGCAAGATTATCGATAATAAGATATCTACCAAGAAGTGGGCTTCATATTCCTTTTTTATCGTCTTCAAGTAATTTATGTAATAAGGGAGATTATCGGTATACGTGTAGAACAATGCGTTCATATGACATAGAACTATATGTTCTACACGTGTTTCTTCGCTAAAAATGCCCATTTCATTCTTCAATACAAGATTTTTTACGTCAAAATCCTATCTATACGCTCTTTTTCAGTTAATACTCGTCTTTCTTTAAAATCATAAGCATGCAATGCTCCATCAACTAAGCATGTAGTCAGCATCCCTTTGGCGGCCGTATTACATCTAAGATGAGGCGCATCAAGGATTCCAATTTCAACAGCAAGTGCCAGAACTGCCGGATCAGTCAATGGATCGTTAACACAGGAGCCCAATGAATTTATAGCTTTTAGAGTAATCCAAGCTTCTTCGATAAGTTCATTCTTTCGTTCTTGAACTCTGCTGTCCCTCGTAATGTCCACAGATCCCAACATCGTGTTTCTGATAACACCGCGAACTATCTTGCAGCTTTCAATGACATCCTCGGCAGTGGCCGCATGATGAGCCTCACAATAACCAACAACATGATAAATATGTGGCTTAATAGCCATGGACAGTTGAGCTGATGCCGACAACTGGCCTTTTGCTTGAAAAAGATCTGTTGGCAAGCTTGCAATTCCTGCTCGAGCTTGACGGTATACGGTGAAATTTTCTTCCTGTAAAC
>CAZEYH010000340.1:1514-3692 GCA_964515895.1 uncultured Clostridiaceae bacterium
CATTATTTATTGTATCTTGTAATAGCTCTGCAAAGGAAATAAGGTTGTTTGTGCCGCTGTAGCATCGAAGAATCGGATAATTACCTCGTCGTGATGCTGCGTAAATTTCTTCAAAATCTTTCTTGGAACGTATAGGGACTCCTCCTGCCCCGTCCAGCCGTTTATCCATTTTATGCTGCTCAAAAAAATACTCTTGGGCATTTTGGTCCGGTGCTATAGAGATAATGTCCAAAACCCTCGAATCTGCTATTTTTTCAATAGCATTCACAGTCTCCTTCATTGAAGGCAAACCGATATGGTGGCGTAATACCGGATAGGGATACTTTGACCTGATTCTTGAAACTAGGTCTTGTGGGCAGTCTTCTTTTTTATTACATCTGACTGCTTTTAGAAATCCAATCGTCTCATCGTGATCCTCTGTACCATTAAAAATAATTGAAAATATACCGCTTTCCTCAGCTACTTTAGCAGTAAGCTCGGTGCCGCCGAAAATCCATTCTATATCTTTTAAACTCTGCAATGATATTTTTTCCTTCAGCTCTACCAAAAACTGCTTGAGCGGCTCCGGTGTGAGCCGATAGCTCAGTCCTACATAATCGGGATTTTCTTGATTTACCGCCTTGAGCAGTTCATCGATTGAAACAGCGGCCCCTAAAAACTCTGTAGTGTATCCTTCTCTTTCCGCCAAGAACAAAAAGTTCATTATCCCTGCCACATGAACACAATTACCTATAGAAGCTGCAATTATTTTTTTCATTATGCACTCACCTCCTTATTTTTGCTGCTAATAGAAGTCAACTCACCCATATTAGTAAACTCCAGGATTTGTGATACAGACATATTTTTAAGACCTAACTTTTCAACTGTCCTGCCTTCCTGCAGAAAATTTCTTCCTGTAATGATATTTGCCAATCGAATAATAGTATCGATGGTCGGTGTTTCAATTCCAAGTTTTCCAGCTATTGAGGATATTGGGACCAAACTATAAGGCACATCCTCGTATATATATCTGGTGTTCAGATCCTTTGGAGCTGTAAGCCCTTTATATGCAGAATTGTTCTGAATTGCTTCATAGATAGAGTCTCCTTTAGCTCCATAGGAATCCTCAAGCCACTGTCTTGCAGAAACAGCTTTTATACCAAAAGCGTTTGCTACCTTCATTCTTTCCTTATCGAGTTTTTCTAACATTTGACCTATAGATGGAGTTATACCATCTATATAGTATTCAAAAGGCTCTCCACGCTCAATATGACCACTGTTTAATAAAGTAGGTGCAGGATGAAATATGGCACCAAAGTTGTTGATACTGGTTTCCATCACATTTTGTGCCGGTGTAAATTGAGGGTAAGCCCATGACAGAAGCCATATTACTTTGTTTATTTCTACAGCAGGAATTGCTGCCAAAGCAACTTCGTGTTTTATACTGAATATTTTAGCGGTTTTAGTGCCGGTTGCTCTGCAAGCATATATAAAGGTTTGGGCTTCAGCTACCACTACGTATTTTTGATTACCGCAGCTACGCAGGGTTTCGTAAACTTCCAGCGCTCCACCGGTACGTCCAGGATTTAGCACTATTATCTGACCATTATCCAAGTAAGGAGCCATCAAACGAGCCAAGTCAGAATGGCTTGTTGCAGGCGAAGTAACCATAATGATATCCACACCCCTTATAGCTTCTTCAATATTGCATGTGGCTAACCTGAGTGTTCCGGTACCTTCAATTGCACCGCTTAAGTCAATCCTAGGGTCGTCCATCAGGCTTTGGATTCTTGCTTGGGTTCTATTATACAAATTGACGGAAAAACCTTTATATGCCAGGTAGCCTGCCATGGATAAACCCCCATTTCCCCCACCTATAACTGCAAAACGTACATTCATAGGACTTTTCATACCGGAATCCCTCCTTTTAAAATATTGAAGTCAATAAAATTTTTAAAAAAATAAAAGCCATGGAGAGCCATAGCTTTTGAGCAAATAATTGTAAAAGCAGTCAATACTACCAACCCCCTCTTTCCACGCCTACGAGGTTAGCTGACGGGTTCGGACTGAAGAGTAGCCCTACCTCTTGGACAAAGAACAATACTCTTTGAACGAAGAGGATTCACCCCAAGTTATCGGTTCCCCCGCTTCTTTCACATGAAAGAATTAAGCGTTTAGTTTGAAAGCAAATATTAAATT
>CAZEYH010000341.1:0-3689 GCA_964515895.1 uncultured Clostridiaceae bacterium
AATATAGGAATTTATTTACAACATACAAATAATCAAAAAGGTATAAAAAAAGAAGAACTGGAGCAAACTCTACCAAGGATTAACGAAGTTCCATTTGACTCAGAAAGAAAACTTATGACTACTATTCATAAAAATTCGATTATCCATCAGAATTCTGTAGATAGTAAAAATGATAAGGTTTATAGAGTCTTGACCAAAGGTGCTCCTGATATGCTATTAAGCCAATGCAATAGAATTCTAATAAATGGTGAAATACTGTCCCTATCACAATCAAATCTTGAAGAAATTGAAAAGGCAAACAGTCGAATGGCAGCTAGAGCTTTAAGGGTGCTTGCCATGGCATATAAAGATTTAGATAATATTCCTGAAGATCTTTCTTCAGAAAATATTGAAAAAGATTTGATATTTGTTGGCCTTACCGGTATGATAGATCCACCTAGAGAAGAAGTAAAAAGAGCAGTAGAAGTATGCCGGCAAGCAGGTATAAGGCCAATAATGATAACCGGGGATCACAAAGATACAGCTTTGGCAATAGCTAATGAGCTTGGAATAATGACTGATAACAGTCAGGCCTTAACAGGTAGTGAGCTGGATAAAATCAGTGGTGATTTGTTTAGTGAACAAGTGGAAAAATATTCGGTATATGCAAGAGTGTCTCCGGAACATAAGGTAAGAATAGTAGAGGCATGGAAGAAAAAAGAAAAAATAGTTGCAATGACCGGTGATGGCGTAAATGATGCTCCTGCCCTAAAAACTGCAGATATTGGTGTAGGAATGGGAATTACAGGTACTGATGTTTCTAAAAGTGTATCAGATATGGTTTTGGCTGATGATAACTTTGCCACAATAGTAATAGCAGTAGAAGAAGGCAGAAGAATATATAGCAATATAAGAAAAGCAATACAATTTCTTTTATCTGCCAATATAGGCGAGGTAATAACCCTATTTGTTGCTACCATGCTAAATTGGACCATTCTTTTCCCTATACATATATTATGGATAAATTTAGTTACTGATACATTTCCCGCTTTAGCACTAGGGGTAGAGAAAGCTAAAAAGGATATTATGATACGTAAACCTGAGAAATCCAACAGCAGTATTTTTACAGGTGGACTTGGTGTAAGTGTACTGTACCAGGGTATCTTAGAGAGTTTGATAACATTAGGTGTATATTACATTGGTTTAAGGTTGTATACATCAGATGTTGCCATTACTATGGCATTTGCTACTTTAGGTCTTATACAATTAGTACATTCCTTCAATGTGCGTACAGGAACAGATTCAGCATTTAGTATTAGTTTTATTTCAAACAAATATTTGATTTGGGCTTTTTTACTATCAGTTTTTCTTCAGACTATTGTTATTGCAGTGCCATATTTAAATGATATTTTCAGGGTGAGCCCTTTAAACCTAAATCAATGGCTTATAGTAGCGTTATCCTCACTATCAATTGTACCTTTGGTTGAGATTGCAAAGTTCATACAAAAAATGTATAATAATTCCAACAAACAATAGTTGACTTATTAATATATAAATAACTATAATAAAGGTATAATCTTAAGTGGAGGGTTGTGCATGTTCAAAAGATTGTTTTTTAGGATTCACAGAACATTATTTCTTGCTATATTGACAATTGTTTTACTTTTACAGCCAACTGTGCTTCAAGCAGTGCATATAATTGATGATATTTCCGGTAGTAATATCTCTTCATATGTTGAACATGATAACTCTCAAAACACTGGTTTCGAAATAAAGGCACCTTCTGCAATACTTATTGAAGCTGAACGTGGGCAAATACTTTATAATAAACAGGCTGACAAAAAACTTCATATTTCCACTGCCAGTAAAATAATGACAGCTATTCTTGTAATTGAAAAAGGAGACCTCGAGGCCAAGGTTACCATTAGTAAGGAGTCTACCACATTAGAAGGTTCTGTTTTATTTCTTACTGTGGGAGAAAAATATGCTGTGGAAGATTTGCTAAATGCAATAATTATTTCAAATGCAAATGATGCAGCAAATGCATTGGCAGAATACATTGGTGGTGATATAAACAATTTTGTTGAGATTATGAACAATAAAGCCAAAGATTTAAATATGAAAAATACAAATTTTACAAGCCCTACAGGACTATATGACATCAATCAGTACACCACAGCAAATGATATTGGTATTTTAATTAGATATGCATTAAGTCTTCCTGCTTTCAATAGGATATTTTCATATCGTGCAGTACCATGGGTAGACAAGAAAGGTACCGATTTATTAACCAATTCCAACAAACTGTTTTGGAGTTATGACGGTGTTGATGGCGGAAAAATCGGTTATAATCAAAAAGAACTTCAAACGGCTATTACTGCAGCAACAAGAAATAATAGAAGACTTATAGCAATAGTATTGGATGCACCTAAAGATAATGTCTTACAAGATTCTGTAAAGCTTCTGGATTATGGCTTTAATAATTTTAAGAAAGGTATTCTAGTACCTAAAAATCAAACCCTAACAAGTACAACTATTGGGAATAATGAAATCAATCTTATTAGCACAAGCGATATTTACTATACACATCCTATTGGTGAAACTTATGTAAAAAGCTTTAGTTTCAGTATAGCAAAAGATCTTAAACCTCCAATAACTAAGAGCATGGTTATAGGTGTAGCCCGTTATACCTTATACGATGGCACAATTATTGATGTCAACCTTTATCCTGAAACGGAGATATTACTTCCTGACAATTTCCCCACTACTTTGATGAAGCAGCTTAAAAAAAATAGGGATATTTTTATCCTACTCGTCATCTTAATCTGTATTGAAATTCTAGTTATTATTTATAAAATTATTAAGGGAATAATAAATCTGATAATTCTGGTGAAAAACAAGCGTAGACACCCACAAGACCAAACATAAACGTCTGACTTCGTATTTCGGTATCCATTGTGTATTTGCTCCTGCTAACCGGTTAAACTTTTCCAATCTCTGTGATCTGTTTTCCGTTCTCCGACCTATTCACCTCTAACTTCCGGTATTCCATTTTCCGCACCTGTCTCCCCACCTGGCAATAATATCTCCATCGGACAATATTTCTACAACCTCACACATATTAGTGCAACCATTACATTGAATGTTTTTGGTAGCATAATTACATTTTGCTGCTTCAAAACCCCGGAATCTGGTTTCCTTATTCTCTGCGAAACCTACTCCATTTCCAGCCGTATCTATTTTGTTTCCTATTATTCTCTTTTTCAATATCTTATCCTTTGAGATCAAAGCTGCTCCATATGCTCCCATTACATCATAGTACTCAGGTATAGTAACCTTCATCTCCAGGGTCTTTTCAAAAGCAGCTACTATTCCCACATTAGCTGCAACTCCTCCCTGAAATACTATCGGCTCCATTATTTTCTTCCCCTTTGCAAGGTTATTTAAATAATTTCGAACCAAACCTTCGCATAGACCGCAAATAATATCTTCAATACTATGACCGGCCTGTTGTTTGTGTATCATATCCGATTCAGCAAAAACAGCGCATCTTCCTGCTATCCTCACCGGTGAGGTAGAACGTAGAGCATACTCGCCAAATTCTTCTATTGGGATTCCTAATCTGGCAGCTTGTCTGTCAAGAAAAGAACCAGTGCCGGCAGCACATACTGTATTCATTGCAAAATCACAGACTATTCCATTTTTTAGCA
>CAZEYH010000342.1:0-3684 GCA_964515895.1 uncultured Clostridiaceae bacterium
ACCAGGGAGAGGAATCCATGGAGTAACCCGGGAGAGTATGAATATTTACTTTATCCACGCTGAAGTCTTTAATAGCTTCAAGTTTGACTAATTTAAGCACTTCACTTAATGGAAAATTGGTTTCCAAGTTTTCAAACACTGTATCGATTATAGTGTTTAACTTTGGTAAGTTCGATATCTTAGCTTTTTGTTTTACAAACTCTATTATAAATTTCTGCTGTGCCTCGATTCTTTTTAAATCTGACCCATCATAATATTGTAAAAGTTCTTTTGTATAACCACCATCATTTGGATGTCTGAAACGTAAATATTCTTCAGATTTCTCACCATTTAAAAGCTGTCTTCCTTTTTTTAGATGAATGTGAAGATCCTGGCAAGGGTCATCATAATCCAAATCACAAGGTATCTCAATCCAGACACCACCTAAATAATCAATTATCTCACGAAAAGTTGCAAGATTGAAATACGCATAATACTCTATGTCAATATCAAGCATATTGCTTAAAATTTTCATAAGTAAGGCATCGCCGCCTTTATTGGCATATATTGAATTTATTTTTACAGTTTTTCCATTTCCCAATGTAACTTTTGTATCTCTAGGTATAGACATAATATTTAATTGGATAGTGGAGGGATCATAATTCACCACCATCATTGTATCTGTGTTGGCTTCAGATTTATCACCCACAAGCAAAACAGCATTAATAGGTTTTTTTGACATAGCAAAGTGTTTGACGGCATCACTTAAAAACCCATCAGGATTATCATTGGCTTTAGATATGGTTTCTTGTGCTGAGTAGGTTTTTAAATAGTTGAGTATTACTACACCGATTGAAAACATAAAAATCAATAATATTGATGTTAATGCAAAATAAAACTTTCTTAGGTTCATCGAAAATAAATACCTCTTTTCTTTTATAATAGCAAACATAATAGCATAGCTAAATATTTCTATACAAATAATTATACAACTAATTATACAACAAATAATTATAAAAATGATTAATAATTATTTAATAAATATTAATTACTATTAAAATTATAAAAATTATAACAACTATATATATATCTACAACATATATATCTACAACATTATAAATGAAAAAATGCGCATAGTAAATAACATATATATTATATTTTTATTACATATAGTGCCAATAGTGCCAAACTGAAAATGGCAGTACCAGTGCTAGCTCAGTATCAGTGCTAATCTGGTAGTTATCCTTTGGGAATGTAGTGTCAGTAGTATTAGTCCTATAGTGTTAATCCTCATCAGTATCAGTATCAGTAACAGTATCATGCATTTCTACATTGGCCAGAGGATTACTGTCTACAGCATTTCTTAATTGAGTATTATCAACATGAGTATATATCTCTGTTGTTGAGACACTTTCATGTCCTAATATTTGCTGTAAGGCACGGATATCAACATTACCATATTTATACATAAGCGTAGCTGCAGTATGTCTTAATTTATGAGCAGAGTATCTTTCAGGATCAAGTCCTGCCAAAGTAATATACTTCTTTACAATATGTTGTACTGTCTTGTTACTAATTCTTTGTCTTCTTTCACTTATAAAAAGAGCATTTTTATCTTTTACAGCATTAACAGGCCTTACCTTAAGATATGCATCTATAGCTTTTATACAGGCATTATTCAGGTATATAGTTCGTTCTTTATTTCCTTTGCCAATAACCGTAAGAGTACCGCCTTTTATATCATTAATGTTAATATTCACCAGTTCTGATAATCTTAAGCCGCAGTTTAAAAACAATGTAATAATTGCATAATCACGTTCTTTGTGTTTTCCATCAATAACAGCTAGAAGTTTTTTGCTTTCTTGAATATTTAGATATTTGGGTAAACGCTTTAGTACTTTTGGTGACTCAAGTTCAGATGCAGGATTATAATCCAGTAATTTTGCTTTTGTAGTAAGATAATTAAAAAAAGATTTTATACTGGCAACTTTTCTTGCTCGGGAGTTAGAATTATTATTTCTTTCACGGCTTAAGAAAGACATAAATTCATATAAATCACTTAAAGTTATAGATTCAATAAACTCTATATTAATATCAGAAATATCAATATCATCAAAATCTATTGAATCATCAATATGATTTTTGTATTGCTTCATAAATCTAAAAAAGAGCCTCAAGTCATAGAAATATTCCTGTATAGTATTTTCTGACTTTCCCTTAATAGTCAGCATATAATTTAAAAAATCTCTAATAATTATTGGTGCAGTATCCATTAAAAAACTCTCCTTATTTTTTATAATCTAAAATTAATTTATGATTCATAATTCATAGCTATTATAATTAGTAATCTAATATATCTTCTAACATATCTAACGGTTTTTAATTACGAACTAATAATTGTTGATTACATTTATCATTATAGCAGATTAGAATTTTAAATTTAATATGCATTTTAACCATATTTACCTACCCCCAATTAGACAAAATTTTTATTTTGTCTAATCGTGTAAAAAAATACTGCACGAAATACCATTATTCTGCTACCATACCATATCACACCATATTCTATTGAATTGTATTCTCTTCTTCTCCTACCCAATTATTGCAAAAGTTTCTACAATTGCAGCTAATATTGAATTGCAGCTAATATTGATATGTATATTTCAGCTTTACTTAGTTTTATATCCTTTAACTTGTTTATTTGTGACCAATAGATCCTACCATCCACCCTATCATTATTGCTTGAATTGCTAACACTAATACTCCCGGTGTAGCTATATTAAATCTAGCAAATAAATTCCCTATTATTATCAATACACATATAACTAAATTATTAACGAGGATAAATAATAATGTTGTCCCCCACCCTCCTACTGCAGCTGTAGATAGCTCAATTTTAGTAACATTAGACCAGGCTTCCTTTAATGATACTGCGTTTTAGTACATCTAATTGATAGATTTTCCTTGTTTCTTTTTTATTAAAACTTTGGTATAATTAGCAAAGAACGTTAACAACTAGATAAAACTTACAGTTTATACTCAGCAGAATAATAAAAAAACTTTTATGGAGGTAAGAGTATGAATATTAAAAATCTCATTTCTCCGGTTCCTCAGAGTTTTGAGTTGCTGGAAGGTAATGATGTAGTATTGGGAACCCCCGGAAAAGCATTTTATTGTATTGAAACTGCATTTGAATGCACGGATGAACTTACAAGGTCTGCAGTAAATCTTCTAGAAGACACGCTTACCGGACTTTTAAATGTATGTGCATCTTGTGCAAATGGTGATGTAAAAATTACTCTTGTGATGTCTGAAGCACCGGTAGGTGTGAATAATCCGGAACAGGCTTATTCTATCGTGGTTTCTGACAATACCATTACAGTAACAGGCTTTGGTTCAGCAGGCTTGTACTATGGTGTACTTACACTCAAGCAGTGCCTAAAACTTGAAGAGAATGTACTTAAGTTACCATGCATGAAGATACTTGATTGGCCTGATTTAAGTACTCGAGGTCACTTTATGGAAAGTCGTTACGGTTCAAATCTTATGACCCTTGATGATTGGAAATATGTAGTTGACCATATGGCAGCTATGAAGATGAATCAGTTAGTTCTTTCTGTTTATGGTTGTTGGTGCGTTCAGTATGATGGTAGAGTAAGTGAATATATGTATGTTCCCATTAAAAAATATCCAAAGCTAAAAACT
>CAZEYH010000343.1:0-3680 GCA_964515895.1 uncultured Clostridiaceae bacterium
TGGGAAATAACCTGTCTTACCACTTCCGGTTCAAATTTTTCTACAATATTGCCTTCAGAATCTCTTAACTCCTTTACTAGTCTAGGCTTCATAAGATACCCACCATTTGCTATAGCCGCATATGCTGTTATTAATTGTATAGGTGTTATTTGGAATCTCTGTCCAAAAGAAGCTACTGCCATATCTATTTCCTGTGGATTAGGATGAAATATTGTTTCTCTTACCTCCCCGGGAAGCATTATCCTTGTCTGGTCATAAAAGCCAAAAGCTCTAACATATTTATAAAATGTATTTATACCTAATCCTTGAGCTACTCTCACAAACACAGGGTTACAAGAATTATATACACCTTCTTTAAAACTTTCTTCACCATGAGGATTATAATATCTCCAACATTTTATTGTCCACCCTCCAACTTTTACAGGAAAATCATTAACTCTTGTGTCAGGAGTAATTATACCTTCCTCCAGCCCAGCAGCTGATGTTATTGCTTTAAAAGTTGAACCGGGCTCGTAAGTGTCTGATACCACTCTATTTCTCCAAACTGTCTGTTGGAGCAGTGTTACATCTTCATTAGTATACCCTTTCCATGTTGTAGGATCCTCACCCGGAGGAGCTGCAAACGGTTGATTCAAATCATAATCCGGTTTGGAGACCATTGCCAAAATGTCGCCGTTTCTCGGATCCATTACTATTGCCATTGCTCCGTTAATAACTTTGTTTTCATCTATTGCTTTATCTATGGCTTTTTCAGCCAGGTACTGTATTGTTTCATCTATTGTAAGTACTACATCTAGTCCATCTTGTGCATTAACACGTCTTTCCGGTGTAAATGGCATTGTACGCCCTGCCCCATCAGTTTCACTCAATATTCGTCCGGGTTTGCCTTTGAGATATTTGTCCATTATTGCCTCTATACCATCAAGTCCCTGATTATCTTTACCTGTAAAACCAATAATATGAGAGGCCAAATTTCTATGAGGATAAAACCTTTTTGTGTCCTCATCTACAGAAATACCTTTTATATTTTCATCTTTAATCCATCTTCTTACTTCATCACCAATTTCTTTATCAACCTTCTCTTTTACCACTTCATATCTAGTTTTTTTAGTTAACTTTGTCAGTACTGTATTTTCATCCATTTCCAGTATTTCTGATAATTTTTTCGCCACCGGTTCAAGAGAAATATTTGATTTTTCTAAATCTCTAGGATTTACTATAATAGTATCTACTGATGCGCTTATAGCTAACTTCTTCCCATTCCGATCATAGATAGTTCCTCTCTTTGGGCTAATTAACCGTCCAAGAGTCTGCTGTTCATAGGCCATACTTTTTAATGTTTGCCCCTGAGCTATCTGAATATATCCTACACGCACTATCAAAAGAAGAAAAATCAAGCAAAATATTCCAAGTACAAATAGTAATCTTTTCTTTACTTGTAAACCCGGTTTTGTCACAATATGACCCCCTGCATTTATGTCTAATACTAACTATATATAACGCATAATGCCAACTATATATAATTTCAGCTATATATAATTCTAACTATAGTAATATTACATAATACTATATTATGGCATATCATGGTATAATATACCACGATATGCCATTTAGTATTAATTTTATTATATTTCAATTATATAACAATTATTCAAATAACTTTTTAATTACATCTACTTTGGTCAAGAGTAATGCAATGAAATGATTATTTCCCTGCTTGTTTTTATAAGTTTCTGAAGTAATTGTAAAGTTGTTTTTTGGTACTCTAATATGTACAATCTGGTATTTATCCGGTTTTTGCATATCCAGTCGTTCCTCGGCAGTAGACTTTATTCTAGATAAGTCAGTATCTTTTTCTATAGCAATTTTAAGCCTTGAGTTATCGTCCTTAAGGTTATTATATTCTTTTTCCAGCCTACTTATTTTATAATTCAAATCAGTTATTAAAGCATACCTATACATAACCACAAATCCAGCCAAGAAAACTAATAGTATTGAAAAAACGATTTTTATTTTTGTAAATCTGTTAGAACGGTATTTCTTTTTTTCTTTTAATACCTTGTTTTCTTCGTAGACATCATATTGGATTTTCTTTGCCGATGTGCCATATACATAATCATTATTTTTCATTTGTACCACTGAATTCACCTCTACAGTAATTCCTACTTCACACCACATATTTCATAAGTGAGCCTTGTAGGTATTGTTAGCCTGGCCGGACTCTCTTGCAATCCGGCCGGGCTATTTTATCTTTTGTGTTTAAAATGATTTTATCTTTTGTGTATCTACATTCTGTATATCTGTGTTTTTCTTTTGTATATTAATAATTTTACTGTAATATATATAGTTTTTTGTGTTTTTTTAATAAGTGGTCAAATCTTTTCTAATACTCTGAGTTTTGCACTTCTAGCCCTTGGATTCGCATCCACTTCCTCCCTAGAGGGAGTTATCGGTTTTTTTGATACATGCATAGCTACAGGTTTCTTGCCGCAAATACAAACCGGGAAATCTCTAGGACATGTACAAGGATTTACCATTTTTTTAAACTCTGTCTTTACAATTCTGTCTTCAAGAGAATGAAAACTAATTATACATAACCTTCCTCCCTTTTTTAAAGCGGAAACAGCCTGATTCACAGTTTCTTCTAATGCTTCTAGTTCATTGTTTACTGCAATTCTTAATGCCTGAAAAGTCCTTTTTGCAGGATGAGGCCCTTTCCTCCTTGCTGATGCCGGTATTGCTGCTTTAACAATATCTACAAGCTCTAATGTGGAAGTAATTCTTTTTTCCTCTCTTGCATTTACAATGAAAGAGGCTACTCTTGATGCCCATTTTTCTTCACCATATTCCCTGATTATCCTGCTTATTTCCTTTTCAGCATACTCATTTACTATAACTTCAGCAGTTAATTCTTGAGTCATATCCATTCTCATGTCAAGAGTGGCATCATTCTGGTAGCTAAATCCCCTTTCTGCTACATCAAATTGATGAGAAGAAACGCCAAGATCCAGAAGTATTCCATCAACTTCTTCTATTCCGTTTTCAATGCAAATTCGCTTCATGTTTTTAAAATCACTATTTACAAGAATTATATTTGCATGTGTTTTTATGTTTTCTAAACGCTGCCTTGAGGTTTCAATAGCAAATGAATCCTTATCCAGGCCTACCAGAATACCACTGCAATCAAGCCGTTTGAGTATTTCTATTGAATGTCCTGCCCCTCCGATTGTTCCATCTATGTATATTCCATCATTTTTAATATTAAGCAAATCAATGCATTCATTTAGCAAAACCGGTACATGATCAAACTCCATAAAATTAAACACCTCATATCCCAAGCATTGCCATTTTTTCAGCAATTTCATCGGGGCTTATATTATCTTCACTGCAGTATTCTTCCCACCTTACCTTGTCCCAGATTTCCACCCTTGTGGAAACTCCAATTACATAGATATCCTTATCTAGCTTCGCATGATCCCTTAAATTTTGCGGTATTAATATTCTTCCCTGCTTGTCCAGTTCGCATTCAGTAGCTCCTGCAAAGAAAAATCTTGCAAATGCTCTAACATCTTTATTTGTGAAGGGAAGTGATTTTAATTTAGCTTCCAGGTTGCTCCACTCTTCCTCTGAATACACAAACAAACAGTTATCAAGGCCTTTGGTAAGAATAAATTTTTCTC
>CAZEYH010000344.1:0-3655 GCA_964515895.1 uncultured Clostridiaceae bacterium
CAAACCATCTGATTCCCATATCTAGCAAGGCATGTAATGACTTGTCATCAAATTCTAATAATAGAACTTCGAAATCAAGACCTGCTGCAGAAGTTTTATCATAGGCATATTCTAAGAATTCTTTATCAATCTGGTATCGCCATTCGTTTGATATAATATTTTTCTTATCGTATAAATGAATTTGAATCTGATTTAATCCATAGAAATTTTCTCCTAATACTTTGTTAAATTTATCCTTAATTTTTTCGGGCTTTCCTCCTATCCACAACATAGTTCGAATATCTTTAACCGTTTCATGCATCTGTCTGCAGTTTTCTTCTTTATAATGTGTAAAAATAATTTGTTTGTTAACACCGTATTCATTGATAAGATTGCCAAGAGAATCAAGGTCAACTTCCTTTAAGTCAAGATAAAGTAATCTATCTTTTTCCTGTTTCATAAGCTCAAATGCTTCTTTTAGTGCAGGTATTCTTTCCCCTTCGTATAGTTCACTTGTTTTTATTCCGGCATCCCACTTTTTAACTTGTTCAAGAGTAAAAGAAGATACCGGTAATTTCTTCTGTGATTCAGGAGCATCTGTTGTTCTTTCAGGAGTTGCATCATGCATACAAATAATTACTCCATCTTTAGTTGTACGAATATCAGCTTCAGGAATTCCACCAAGATTCCATGCATACATAAATGCAGCTATAGTATTTTCAGGCATTACTGTGCTAGTGCTTTGATGAGCCTGCCAGTATATATATTGCTTTTGATTAGTGTTATCACCATCAGTACAATAACAAGTATTTTGTTTTTCAATGATAATTGGCATATATATCCCTCCATTTTTATTCAGCACTGTTAAGCTACTGAATAATCTATTAATTTATTTTATTGTGCTTTTTATCATGCTGATATAGTAACATAAAATTTGTATCAACTCAACTAACTAAACACTTAAATTAGCAATTTATATAATGGGTTATAGTAAGAAAATGCCATTCATCAACTCTTACTTGACACAAATACATCCCGGTAATATAATTTAAAATGTCTAAACAAGAGGTTGCGAAAGTTAATTGTTAATATAGAAGCTAAACATAATCTAATCAAGTAAAATATTAAAATGTAAAGGATGATATTTATGCCGTTCGATATGCTGAGATATAATGAACCTGATTTTAAAAAGCAAGTATTTTGTGCAGCACCTGATGTTTTAACCGAATGTGTAAAAATAGAAGGAGTAGCACCTGAAAATTATCACGCTACTACAATATACCCTGAATATTTCAAGGTAAAAGGGAAATGGCTACTTGCTGAACAGAGCCGTATGGATTGTGTTGCTGTTGTTAAAAGCAATGATGAGGATCAAACAAATGAAATTGAAATAAAAGAATTCCGTAAATTAGAAATAGGAGATAGTGTAATTTTAGGTAGAACGGAAGATGCCAGTCAGGGAATATATGTACATACTTCGGGATTTTCATCAAATAAGAGTTCAGTAGAGTCGTTTACATTTAGGACAGGAAGGTCTAGGGAAACTTCCTATTCTAGAGATTATGACAAGCTGTATGACCTATTAAGGTATGAGAGGGAAAATGGATATATAGTGTGGGTATTAGGGCCTGCTGTAGTTTTTGATGCAGATTCTCGCAGAGCAATGTCTTTTTTGGTGGAAAAAGGGTTTGTTGATGTAATTTTTGCAGGTAATGCATTAGTCACCCATGATCTTGAAGGTGCACTATTTCATACTGCCCTTGGACAGGATATTTATACAAGGGATTATATGCCCAGTGGTCATTATAATCATATTGATACAATTAACAAGGCTAGAAATGCAGGTTCTCTTGAAAAGCTAATTCAGAAGGAGAAAATTAATAATGGCGTAGTATATACATGTATTAAAAACAAGATACCGTTAGTTTTGGCGGGGTCAATAAGAGATGACGGACCTATGCCTTCAGTTATATCAGATGTATATGTTGCACAGGATGCAATGAGGGAACATACGAGAAAAGCAACAACAGTTCTGGCACTTGCAACTCAGCTTCACTCTATTGCAACAGGAAACATGACACCATCTTACCAAGTTATAAATGGTATGGTTAGACCTGTTTTCATATATAGTGTCGATGTATCAGAATTTGCAGTAAATAAGTTAAGAGACAGGGGTAGCCTCGAAGTAAATTCTATAGTAACAAATGTGCAGGATTTTTTGGTGCATCTAGAACGGAACTTGATTTAAAATGATACCGGACTCTGTTTATTAACCCGGATTGTTTCATTTTTTCTTAAGTTGCCATAGTTATATATGTATTGTATAATAATTATGGTAACCATGAAAAAAGAAATAAATCTTATGTTAATATAACCACATAGTTTAATTAACAGATTTAGATATAGGACTTAAGATAACAGAATTGCGGGTAATCAAATGATTAAACTTACCAATGGTATTGTTATTATTAAAAAGATTTATAGCATAATATACGAAAAAGCTAATAAGATCTTGCATAATTGTATGAGTAGTTTGACTAGGATCCATAAAGGCATTTTTAAAAAAACAGATACCAAGCAGCAGTTTATAATTTTATTTGTTTTTAGTACTGTGGTTTTGGCTATATCTGTATGTATAATTAGCTCGGCTTACTCAAAAACTATTCTTGATAGTAATGAAAAATATATAAATAATGTTGTTACACAGTATAAAAATGAGTTTTCACATAATCTTAGTCAAATTGATCAGCTTGTTAATGGGCTTGCCTTTAATCCGGCTGTAAAGAATTATCTGACCATAGAAGACGATCCGTATAAAAGGCATGTATATGCTTCTGAGCTTGTTACATATTTCCATTATCTTAAATCTATTAGAACTGCGATAAAGGATATAGCAGTATTTCGTCTCGATGGGGGGAAAGTTACTTATTATGATTCAATTAGACATGAAACACTAATTTTAGAAAATTTTGATCAAAAGCCTTATTCTTATTGTTATGGTGTCATAGAATACGGCGGAGGATATGGGGGACGCCGCTATAAAAACTTACTTAGTGGGTGTTCAGCGTATACTAAAAATTATGAAACTAATGAAATGGAAAAAATAGGAACTATTGTAGTATCTATAGATCCTTATGAGCTTAGCATAAAGTTAGAAGAATTAAAGGGTGTTGAGAGCGTTAAATACATGGTTTATGATCAAAATGATAATACTGTTATTGGAAATATTGATACTAATAATACTGAAGTTGCTGATATCATTAGTAGGGCTAAGAGCAATTGCAATATAAGCTATCTTGAAACGGAACGTTATAAATTGAATATTACTGAAGTTGAGGGACTTCGTGGCAAAATTCTCACAATTGTAGATAAAAACCTTTTACTAAAACCTGTAAAACGAGCCATCTTGTTTAGTAGTCTTATTCTACTTATAGCAATTACATTACTTATATTGATGTATTATTTTGCTTCCAGAAACATTGCTATGCCTATTAATGATATTATTACATTTTTGCAAAATATGCGGAAAGATGATATTAATAAACTTGGGAAAAGAATTCCTGTTGCAGGGAATAAAGATATAAGACTATTTTCATTAGAATTTAATAATATGTTGGATGAGATTAATACACTTACATATAAATTAATTGATAAAAATTCACGTTTATATGAGATG
>CAZEYH010000345.1:0-3645 GCA_964515895.1 uncultured Clostridiaceae bacterium
TTCGGGCAAAATTGAACTCATAAAATTGTCTGATAGAAAATTAAAAAACAATTTTCTTCACTTAAATTATGTGCACCCGTGCATTTTCCCGGACTTGACTTATGAATTGGTTTTTGCTATATTGTGATTTGAGATGTGTTCGACCGAAGTCGACAGATTAACTATAAGAGAGATATCAAGATTAATTGTAAGACAAACATGTAAAAAAATTATAAACTTAAAATTAAAAATTTTATATTTTAAAAATGTACCATGAAGGTATCTGTTTCCATGAAGGAGCACTATTTTCATGGTATTTTTAATTATGGGGGAAGGAATTTATGTATATGAAAAATTTATCAACTAAAAAAATTGTTTATTCGGGTTTATTCCTTGCATTAGGTATTGTACTACCCTTTTTAACAGGCCAAATCCCAAGTATTGGTAGAAGTCTACTACCAATGCACATACCGGTTTTAATTTGTGGGTTTGTTTTAGGGTGGCCTTATGGCTTAATTGTAGGGTTTATTACGCCAATTTTAAGAAGTGCTCTTTTTACAATGCCGCCAATGTACCCTTCAGCCATTGCTATGGCTTTTGAGCTGGCTGCATATGGATGTATAGCAGGCATATTTTATAAACTGCTTCCAAAAAAGAATATTAATATTTACATAACTTTAATTATTTCAATGCTTTGTGGAAGAATTGTATGGGGTATTGTAAGCTTAGTACTTTATGGGCTTCAAGGGAATGCTTTTACTATGGAGATTTTTATGTCAGGTGCATTTATAAATGCTATTCCGGGTATAATACTTCAAATAATTCTTATACCACCTCTAATATATGCTTTGAAAAAAGGAAGTCTGATAGAAAATGAATGATACCAAGGCTGATAATGAAAACACAATATGCGGTATGTCTATTCAAGTAAATAAATTTAAAAACCTTATACTTAACCATTTCAAGCAATATCCCGAAATGCAGGTTCAGGATATGGTTAAACTTATTTATCAGAATGAGTTTGCAGGTGGACATATGATTAAAATTGAAAAGGACAGCATGAAGCGTCTTTATGAAGAATATACCACTATTAACAAAACTATGCAAAATAAGGATAGTGAGGGTAGTGTTTTATTTGAAAATATAGGAAACGGACTATGCAGGCTGCATTTAGCTGCTCTGCATAGTGCTGATATTAATCTTGCTACAGTAAACAGATTTTTTTATAATACATCTAATTCAGTAAATGGAAATCTAGAAGGCTTTGAAAGTAAGTTGGAAGTATTAAAGCAATGCTGTAAAGATAAAATATTACCGTATACATTAGCTGAATTAGAGGACTATCTTCATGATTATAAAAGTCAAGGTTATCCCCCTGTAAGTCATAGTAACACTTACAGGGATTTATATAATCCTGCATATCGTGTTGTAAAAGAAGCATATAGGATATATTTCGATGTGTTTAGTAAAATTGATTTTTTAATGAAAACACACGATACAGTTATTGTAGCCATAGACGGAAATAGTGCTGCGGGAAAAAGTACATTAGCCAGGATTATCAAAGACGTATATGATGAAGATTGTAATATTTTTCATATGGATGATTTTTTCCTCACACCTGAATTAAGAACAGAAGAACGATTAAAGGAAGTAGGTGGTAATGTAGATTATGTGAGATTCAAACAGGAAATAGTTAATGGTATACAAAGTAGGCACATGTTTTATTATCAAGTATATGATTGCACAAAAAAAACAATGACGAAAAAAATGCCAGTAACTCCTAAAAAACTGAATATAATTGAGGGCTCTTACAGTATGCATCCTACTTTGATAGATATTTATACGCTTAAAATTTTTATGGGAGTTAACAGAGAAGAGCAAAGCTTTAGAATTTTGAAAAGAAATGGACCTGCTGTGCAAAAACTATTTCTAAATAAATGGATACCTATGGAGGACAAGTATATAAAAGAAATGCAAATCAAAGAGAAAAGTGATCTTGTATTTCAGGCATAGTATGGAATCAAGCATAAAGTTAGATCAAATTTGTATTAAATGAAAATATGAATAATCAGGATGATACGGATAATCAGGATGAAATAATCAAGGGGGTAAAATCGGAATGTTAATTTAAAAAAATAGCAAAAAGCATAGGTAGATTTTTGCCTTTAAAAGTATAGGTCAAATGTATCTTTTTATAAACTATTGGCTGTTCTTCTGAATTTTCTGCTTCAGCTTCAATGTTTAAATCATCTACTTCTATGTTCATCTTTTTTAATATTGATGCAACATCAATGCCGGTACAGCCTATTAATCCTGCTAAAAGAAGCTGTTTTGGACGTGGACCAAGATTATTACCACCAATTGTTTCAGGTGCGTCAGTAACTAAAGTATGTCCATCTAGGTCCATTTCAAAAGCCATATTTTCTCTTTTAACACCTTTAATTTTTATTTTACTCATGATAGAAACTCCTTTCTTTAAGTTTAATGAATAATACATATAGTATATACCCAATAAAATATGGCTTTAAAATATAATAAGAGCTTTTTTAAGAAAAAGATATCTTTAAAATCAGTAGAATATTGTAAAGACTATTGACAATATTGTGATTTATAGTAAAATAATGTATAATTATACTATTAAATGTAGCACTAATAAAATTGGGAGGTTCAAATTAAATGATCACAAAGTATTTAAAGAGGAAATTGCAATTGAACGAAAGAAGCAACTCTTTTCATCACATTCCTATGGAGCTTGAATATTATTTAATTGAAAGTAGGATTGACTACTCTGATGACTTTTCAGGGGAAAAGGTTTATGGAATAGGTATAGCAAAAAGAGTTAGCGAAATATGTTATGAAGAAAATAACGTTCTTAATTTTTCTTTTTGCAAGAATGAAACTAGCAAATTGATTGACAAATTAGCAGATAATACAGTAACGCCTATAAGTTTGAGAATAATTCTAGATGACTTAATAGGAACTTAACTTCTCATAGTAAATTTAGCCGAAAGCCTACGACTTTAGTCAAAAACAAGGAAGGCATAATGCATGCCTTCTTTGTCATTTTTTAGTAGGGTTATAGACAATATTTTATATACATGATATGATAAAACATATTGTTTATTCGATTTTGTGTTAGTAAAGGGTGTGTGCTATTTAAGTTGAAGATGCAGTCAGAGAATGTTTTATGTAAACAAAGTGATGAGAGTAGCAAACTAAGTGATAAGAATCAAATGGCTTTGGATTTTGTGGAACCGGGTAATGATGATTTAGATAGCTATGGAAAACAGGAACGTGTAAGTAAACATTTACCACCTGAAGTAAATTCCAGAATGATATATAATGATATTTTGCGGATAGCATGGCCATCTTTTCTTGAACTGACTTTGACACAATTGACATCAATGGTAGATATGATGATGGTAGGTCAGCTAGGCTCATGGGCTATTACCGCCATAGGATTAACAAATCAGCCAAAATTCTTGATGATGACTATGTTTATAGCTATGAATGTAGGTGCTACTGCTTTAGTTGCAAGGTATAAAGGAGCAGGAGATTATAAGAGGGCTAATATTATTCTTCGCCAAGCTTTATTACTTACCTTTGTTCTATCTTCTATATCATCAATAATTGGTTTTATATATGCCGAACCACTGGTTAAATTTA
>CAZEYH010000346.1:0-3639 GCA_964515895.1 uncultured Clostridiaceae bacterium
TTACATACTTTTTTGGCATACAGTTTCTATTAAACTATGCATTAGTCGTTACTGCTTTCAGTTGTTTTTGTTATTAGTTCATTTTTGTACTTTTGTATATATTCTACACAATATACAAAAACTCCTTCTTTTTTTCCAAATTTTTATATTTATATATTTTAAATGCGAATGTTTACCAAGAAAATTCGCTTCGCTCATGACCTAAAACAATGATGCAAATTTTCTTGTTCGCTAGGGAACCCTAGGTTCCCTTGGACGGATTCTGCCTCATTGAACTAAACAAAATGCTAATAGAAAAGCAAACTTTATTATTAGCATTTTGTATTGAAGCACGTCCTGATGTCATTATGATAGAATATATGGGAAAAATGAGAATCTCTTAACATAAACTATTTTTAGTTTTTTTAAGAATGAACTTATCAGGAATAGATTTGTTAAAGATTTGTGAGTATACCACGACAAGTAGCTATAGAATTGATATAGGAGTGTAATATAGTTAATATCATATTTTACAGGAATAGGAGGAATTTCGATGTTTATTAATAAGTGACATAAAATCGCCAAGAGAACAATTTCTCAACTTCCTATTTCAATATATTTTTTCAACTCTTCACTCGAAAACTTCAATATCTCATCATCTGAAGCGCAGTATATTTTTAGAAGTTTTTTATGTTCTTCTATCATTATAGACACCTCATCTATTTTTCTTATATTTATACTTCAAATATCTTCAATCATAATTCATTATCTTATGTGTTTTTCTTTCCATTCATTACATAAGTTTCTTACCAAATTAGACATTGGCTCATATCCATTTTCAGTTACAAGAAAACCTTCTTCTATCCTGTTTGAACCATTAGGATGACCAAATAGGCTTAGATCAATATTTACAGTCATTCCTGGCTTAAAAATGCCTACTGTATTTTCATTAGGATACGGAGATTCCGCCTCTGCCATTCCACAGCCGTGGAGTGGAGGATATAAATCGTATTCACTTACATTATTTTTTGCAAAGTAGCCTTTTACAGCTATTACTAGATCACTTTGTTTACTGTTTGGTTTCAAATGTTCAAGTGCTATTCCTTCGGCTTCCACTAGTAGGTTTATCAGTTTTTTCTGTCCGTCACTAATATTCCCCACAACAAAAGGAAAATTCACTGTAGCAATATATCCTTCATATTGAACCGCAAGAGCAGCCATTACCATATCACCATCTTCTATAATCTTGTTTGTTGCTCTTCCTATGATTGTATCTACTCTTTTTCCACTTGAAACAAGGCAAAATGGTATAGACTCTGCACCCGCTCTTTTAGCTGCATTGTATGCTGCAGCTTCTAAATCAAGCTCTGTCTTCCCTATTTCAGCTTCATTCATTAGCGCTTTATATCCTTCATCAGCAATTCTTGCAGCTTCCTTTAAGCATTTTATTTCATTCTCGCTTTTAGTAAGCCTCAATTCAAATAATAAACTGTTGGCATCAGTGATTTCAACATTACCAACACTGTTTCTTATAGTATCAAATACATACTTTGACATTGCATCTATACCGACTATTCCAAGTTTATTTAAATTTGTCTTTTCTTTTATCTCATCAAAAACCAACTTGAAATCACTATAATTGGCCTTAGGGTATTCAATTTTATCGGGAACAGTTACACATGCAAAATCAGGTATTAACCTTATATCTTCCCAGACACTCATTTCTGTGCAGGCCTTTTCCCCTTCAGGTGCAGCAAGTATAATAGGTTCACCTTCCAATGGTATTACAGCAGCTCCCCTTTCAAATTATAGGCCAGTAATTGCTTATGTACCTCAAATTTTCCCTTCTGTATTCATCACCATAGATAAAGCAAACATCAATATTCTTTTCCCTCATAAGCATTCTTAAATTTTCTACTCGGTTCTTAAATTCCTCATGACTAATTTTAATCATTACTACTACCTCCTTGTATTTTTTATATTATGTTACATAATATTACACTGTTTTTGTTATATAATTTTGCTTAATCAAGAAATCTTTTAGGATTTTGTCTTAGTAATATGTTAATCTGGCTATCTTTTATTCCAAACTCACTCATCATTGGAACAATATTCATCAGTATATGGTCATATCCCCAGCCCCCATATTTATGTAGTAGTGTTTTTAGACATATATCGCACGAAAGCATAATATTATTTAAGTAACCTAGATCAATTAATTCTTTTATAGCTCCAACCCGTTCGATATCACGGGCAAAAACACCTCCTGCAAATCCTCTGTCTCGTTTGTCAATATAATATTCTTTCCCGAAATTATCGAATTCAACAAACACCCCCAGATCCATAATTCTCCTTATATACATTAGGTTAATTTGTACATCAACATGGCATATACATATTTTATTTGCCTGTACACCATTATCCATTAGAATTCTTGCTACCTCAAGCCCGTTATCTCCCCATGGATAAGTATGTACCAATATTCCAACACCTGTTTTAAGCTGTGCTTTTGCTGAAGCCTTAAGCACATTCATTTCGTTTGGATGTATTTCCTTACTTATACCTATTTCACCAATAACTCCACTCTTAATGGATGTTCCATCTATACCTACTGTTAAGTCAGTCATAATTTCATCATAGATTGCATCTATTGATCTACAATCCATGTCTGCCGGATGTATGTCATGAGTATAATATCCACATCCTGCAATAATATTAATATCTAATAATCGTGATATTCTTCTTAATGCAATAGGGTCACGACCAATACTAGCTGGTGTAGCATCCACAATAGTATCTCCCCCTGCCGCCTTGAACTCCAAAAGTTCATTAACTGCAGTTTTCTCGTTATCCAGTATAAGATTATCCCTAACTGCATAGGGATTTCTGGATAGTTTATCCAAGTTGTATATTCCTACTCTTTGTTCTGATATAGCCCTTCTCGAGATATCACTAAATTCCCTGAACTGGTTTCTAATGTCAATATACAAATGTTCATGTGGAGAAATAATACCCAACTGGTCTCCATCAACTTCTCCTGTTACCGTCATTACAGGCATTTAATCTCCCCCCCATTCAGATTTTTTATAATTCTATTTATTTATATAATATACAATTTTTTTTAAGTCTTTTTTGTTATGTTCATCTATATGGCGTTTTATATAATTCCCTTGCAGCAATTACTCTATCATCATCTACTCCTATCCATCTTAAGCCTATTTCGTGATCAGGATAACCCATACCAATATATCCGTCTAATTCAATGCTTTTACTATAATTATAAAACTCTTTTATAGAATCCAATCCGTTTTTCCCTAAAGCAACATCTCCGATATAGCATACTTTAAATCCTTCGTTTTTCCATTCTTTTAAAAGTTTCTTCGAATATTCCTTTCTTTTACGTATTAATTCTGGTTGAGTATTACTTGCTTCATGTACCCAATACCACCATGGAAGCAGCCACCAGTTTTTGTTTGGAAGTATTTGTTGATAGATAAATGCTTCATAGGTATACAATTGATGGACTATTCCTACATGTCCCTTGTAGTTAATTTCCTTACACAGATTATCTACTGCTTTGAATATCCTGCTGAAGTAATATTTTAGCATTTCTCTCACTTCTTCAGACCAAAGGACGCTTAACTGCACCCCTATATCCTT
>CAZEYH010000347.1:0-3628 GCA_964515895.1 uncultured Clostridiaceae bacterium
CTTTAGATAAGGAAACCACCTACTCAATACCTCAGAAACTGCCATATGAAAAGCGCAGTGCATTGATTGAGAATTTTTTCGACACACATTTTAATGATAATGTTACATCAGATGACCTATGTAAACTATTGAATTTAAGTACTAGTCAGCTTAATAGAATACTGAAGGAAAAATATAATTCAACATTCAGGCAAAAGCTGCTGGAAATGCGCATTGAAGCTGCAAAAAGGTACCTTGAGGCGACCGACCTTTCAATAAGTATTATTGCAGAAAAAGTAGGGTATTCATCTTCAGCTCATTTTTGCAACATATTCAAAGATAAATGTGGTATAACTCCAGGTAAATACAGGACTTCAATGAGAAAAAGTCAGGGGTGATATTCCTTAAAACTTAAACATTTTCTCGTTAGCAAAATTACCTTATTCAAGGCATCTCATCAAATAATAACTTAACATCTACTGATAACCCTTCAAATATTTCGGATTTGGCAGTTTCCCCTTTCTTATACACTTTCATTTTATCAATTTCATAATCAGTAAAAGTATATATTGTAATCATTTTGTTATCAGGATCGACCAACCAATATTCAGACACTCCGGAGGTCATGAAAGTATTAAGTTTGTACAGCATATCTATGCTTCTAGTGCTTGGAGATAAAATCTCCAGTGTTAAAGTGGGAGTTCCCATGTATCTACCTTTTTCATTGATATTATTCTCTAGGTCACATAGTACAACTAAATCAGGTTGCATGACATCAGGATCTTTTATATCCTGTTTTCTAAAATGAACATCAAAAGGAGCAATAATTGGTCTGCATTTCCCCTCTCCAAAATATTCTTTAAAAATCACGTGCAAATCACCCAATATAGCTTGATGAAAAAAATTTGGTGAACCCATAATAAATATTTCACCGTTTATAAATTCCATTCTAGTATTGGTATTTTCATATATTTCCATGAATTCTTCGTATGAAACTGTTTTTCTGTGATAATCATAATTTACTGCATTTTCGCGCACAGTAAAATACTTTTCAATATCGGAAACATAAGGTACAAGTCTTGCTACTCTTACATTGTTTTTAGTAATAATAACCTCCTTATTTTCATCTGTAACCTGTGTCAAATAATGACTAAAATTATTTCTCATTTCAGTTGCAGTTGCCAACATAAAAAACACCTCCTGATAATATTGTACATTCCATTGTACATTATGTCAAGAGGTTAGGTCGGTATTTCGTACATTGCTTTGTACATAATTTAAATGAGCAATTTTTTACACTTTACATTTGGAAGTTTGTGTTATACATTTAATAAAGCAAAGCAAATAAAAGCAAAAGCACAAATATTTTCATGGATGAATGAACCAGATTTTTACTCGGCTCATTTATTAATTATTATTTTTTTATAACTATAAATTAAAGGAGTGTCTCTATGTCTACAAATATTTCAGTTACTCATGATCTTCATCAGCATAGTTTTTTATCATCCTGTTGTCCCGATCAGGAGATGACACCTCAACGCTTGCTTTCCTATGCAGTTGAAAACGGTTATGATACCATCTGCATCACAGACCACGTTTGGGACGCACTTGTTCCCGGGGCTTCAAAGTGGTATTCTGAGCAACCTATTGAGCATATAAGGCAATTATTACCCTTGCCATCAGTGAATGGTGTTCGGTTTTGTTTTGGCTGCGAAACCGAGTATTGCGGCGGTGAAAAGCTGGGATTGGCGAAGTCGTCATTTAAATTGTTTGATTTCGTGGTGATTCCCATTAATCATTTCCACATGCTAGACTTTGTACGCCCTTCATCCATCAATACTGCCATACTTGTTGCAGACCTTATGTTAACACGTCTGGAGGAGCTTCAACAATTGGATCTGCCTTGGGAGAAAATAGGAATAGCACACTTTACGTCCCGTTTAACCTTCAAAGAAGGTAATGTTGCAGACGTATTTGATTATATGCCTGAAGATCGCCTTTTACAAATCTTTGGCTTTTTTGCGCAGCATGGAACAGGAATAGAACTAAACACCTGTTCATTTAGACCTGGATGGGAAGAACAATTTGATAGTTTAATGCGCCCATATAGTTTGGCTAAGCAGGCCGGGTGCAAGTTCTATTTTGCTTCTGACGCCCATAAAGTTTCTGAATTATCTATGATGCATCTGTTGCATCCGGTTATAAATGCTTTAGATTTGGGTGCTGAGGACTTATATAGAATTCCTTAAGGATAGTGGGTTAACAGGTAAACAGGCTTATAAAGCTAATGTTTACCTGTTCAGCCCATTCTTCCTTATCTTTAATTCTTTAACTTCCTAATCCTCTCTATGACTTTGTCATACATCCCCTGATACTTCACTTTTTTTGTTCTTTCTTCTTCGACTACTTTTTCAGGGGCTTTTGTAACAAAACCACGGTTGCTAAGTTTACTGTTTACCCTTTCTAACTCTTTTTCAAGATTAGATTTTTCCTTTTCGAGTCTTTCAATTTCTTTATCTATATCAATTAGTTCCTCTAGTGGAATATAAATTTCTGCACCCGGTATAACTGCAGTTGCTGCATTTGCCGGTATTCCTATTTTTTTATCCTGTATTAATATTTCTGATGCCCACGCAAGCTTTTCAAAGAAACTCTTTCCCATTCCCAATACTTCCCTTATTTTGGTTTCTTGAGCTACAAAGATTACTCTTGCTCTTCTTGACGGGGGTACATTCATCTCCCCTCTTATATTCCTTATGTTTCTTATAGCCTCCATAATAAGATCCATCTTTTCTTCATCATCAGGAAAGTTATAATCTTCCCTGTACTCCGGCCAAGATGATATCATTATGCTTGGTTCTTCAATAATTAAGTGCTTATAAATTTCTTCTGAAATAAAAGGCATAAATGGATGTAGAAGCTTTAAAGCTGATTTCAGCACGTAATTCAGGACATATTGCGCTTCCAGTCTTGATTGGTTTTCCCTGTCATAGAGTCTTGGCTTAACCATTTCAATATACCAATCGCAAAACTCTTCCCATATAAAATCATATACCTTTTGCAATGCAATTCCCAACTCAAACTTCTCGAGATTTTCAGTTGCATCTTTTGCCAAACTGTTTATTCTACTCAATATCCACTTATCGGCAATATCAAATTTACTCGGATCTACCTTAGTAAAATCAATTTCCTCATCAAAATTCATAAGAACAAATCTGGCCGCATTCCATATTTTATTTGCAAAGTTTCTCCCCGCTTCAACCTTTTCATCTGAGAACCTTAAATCATTTCCGGGAGAAATACCTATGGTAAGAGCAAATCTTAAAGCATCAGTACCATATTGGTCAATTACTTCAAGGGGGTCTATACCGTTACCTAGGGACTTACTCATTTTTCTTCCCAATGCATCTCTTACAATACCATGGATAAATACATATTTAAAAGGTTCCTTTCCCATATGTTCAAGGCCTGAGAAGATCATCCTTGCAACCCAGAAAAAGATTATGTCATAACCTGTTACAAGTACATCCGTTGGATAGAAGTATTTCAAATCTTCCGTCTGTTTAGGCCATCCTAGGGTTGAAAACGGCCAAAGGGCTGAGCTGAACCAAGTATCCAAAGTATCAGGATCTTGCTCTATATTACTGCT
>CAZEYH010000348.1:0-3622 GCA_964515895.1 uncultured Clostridiaceae bacterium
TTCTTGGTTCAACCCTAGAGTTTTTAACCTGTACATAGACAAAATCGGCTCTAATTCATTCATTAACAGACTTGGGTTTGTACTACGGGCATCTGCAGCATAGAAAGAAATATGTCCTGTTGCAATATTTTCTTTGGTAAATATCAAGTAACCACCATGTTTTCCTTCTATCACAAATGATTCAACTTCATCGAGATGGCCTGAATCATATTGAGTAATAGTAAGTGTCTTATCCTTCAGTTGTTCTTCCAAGAAAGGATAAAATGCTCCCGTTTCATCAATCACTGCAATTTTATAAGGCTTTTCATATTCCATCCTTTCAGTAATATAACCGACTCCGCCTGAAATTACCATGATAATAGGGATGATAAAGGTTAAAATTAAAAATGTGGGGCTTTTTATTGTTTTAAAAAATTCCCAATGTGCCACTTTCTTTATATTACATAGCTTTATATTCTTCAATCTCTTCGCCCCTTTCTTTAACAATCTGAATGAAAATATCGTGTAAAGGAGGTTTTTCAGCTCTAATCTCCTCTACCTTTAATTTTGACGTAATATTCTGTATTAGATTGTTGACTGTAGCATCACCTGAATATCTAAAAGAAATATATTGTGGTTGTTCTTTCAAAACAAGTAAATCTGTATTATCTTTTAAAAAGGAAATATCTTCACCTTCCTGATAGCTAATATTAATAATATACTCTTTGTACTCTTTTTTAATTTCTCTTAAGTTTCCATAAAGCACTTGTTTGCCTTTATGAATCATAAAAACACTGTCACATAATTCTTCTACTACATTCATTTGATGAGCTGAAAGCAATACTGTTGTGCCATCTTTACCAAGTTGCTGAATAATTTCTTTAAATATTTCCTGATTCAAAGGATCTAAGCCTGAAAAGGGCTCATCTAAAACTACTAAATCCGGTTTATGAAGAATGGCACCAATAAATTGAACTTTTTGCTGCATACCTTTAGAAAGCTTTTCAAGCTTTTTATTAGCATAATCAGCAAGATCCAATCTTTCTAGCCATTTCATAGCCCGATATTTTGCTTCTTTCCGCGAAATTCCTTTAAGTTCTGCCAAATATATAAGGTTATCAAGTACCTTTACGTCATTATAAAGACCTCTTTCTTCCGGTAAATAACCAACTCTTTCCTTATATAGTGGTGCTGATTTACCATTTAAGGGAAACTCTACTTTACCGCCACTAGATGCAAGAATCCCCATTATAATTCGTATAACAGTACTCTTCCCTGCTCCATTGGGGCCAACCAAACCCATAATCTCACTCTTATGTATTTCAAAAGAAACATCGTCTACTGCTTTGATTTCACCGTAATTTTTACTCAAGTTCGACACTGTAAGCACAACTCTTTCCATCCTATCCCTCCTCTAAAATTTAAAGAAAGAGAAATAATCCTCCCCATCCTATTTGCTTCTTAACTCTCAAATCTATAAAGCTGATCTTTAGTAAATTCCCATTCCGGAGTCTTAAGTTTCTCGCCAAAGTTCATAGAATACCATGGGCTTAAATTGCTATCATTGTTATTTTTCAATATATGTATATCTTGTGCAAGCATATAACTTTGTTCAATCATGAATAATTTTTCTCCTGTTTCCTTATTTCCCACCATATCAACAACAATAACACAATGTCCGGGCAGTCTGCTTTGTTCAGTTACCTATTTAGTTATCTGCTCAATTATTATCTGTTTCAATTTTAACCTTCTTATAATATTCTTCTTATAGTTCATTCTAGCCATTAATTCGAAAGTTTTATCTTCCATTTTTTTCACTTTTTTCCCTAATTTATTTTACCAAACTTAATGCTAAAATACAACGATAAAAAATATGGTCATAAAAACACCATCACATAATTCCTCTACTATATTTTATAGTATTTACAATAATTACATTTTTTAATGTAAAAATCTGTTGAAGTTTCATTGATTTTGACATATAATTTATTAATAGGATGGAACATGTCAGAAATTTATTTATTTATTTTTTAAGGAGATAACTATGCGTCGTATTATTAGGAAGTTAGGATTGGTTATTGTTGATGTTTTTATAATAAACATTTCGTTCCTTATTGCCTTTATATTGAAGTATGATGGTGAAGTAGTTTATATTATTACTACATATTTAAAGACTATTATTTGGGTAAGTATTATTGCAACAATAATCAAACTAATGTGCTTCATTATATTTAAGCTTTATAATAGCCTTTGGAGTTATGCAGGCATATATGAGGCCATGAGACTTATTACAGCTTTGATAATAAGTAATGCTATTGTAGTTAGTTTAGTAACTATTTTGTCTATATCTATCCCTTTATCAATATTTATTATGACTTTCTTTATAGAAACATTATTTATGGGTGGAACAAGATTTTTGTATAGGGTTTTAAGAAGGATAAAACAAAGAGCATTTTCTTATACGGAACCTGAAAACAGGCTTATGATTATCGGAGGTGGCGAAGCCGGTTCTATTATTGTTAAGGAATTAGAGCAAAGTCCTTTCTCGGATAGTAAAGCTATAGCTATTATTGATGATGATGAAAACAAAAAAAATATGAAGCTTCATGGAGTACCTGTAGTAGGAAACAGGTATGATATTGTTAGGGTTGCAAAGGAGATGAATATTGACGAAATTATCATCGCGATTCCCTCAGCACCTAAAAAGGAAATTAATGCAATATATAGTGAATGCTCTAAGACTGACTGTAAGGTAAGGATACTTCCTTCTATTTCCCACATAATTAATGGAAATGTTTCCATGAAAAAAGTCAGGGATGTGGAACTTGAGGATTTGTTGGGTAGAGAACCTGTGAAACTTGAACTCAATAAAATAGCTTTGTATTTAAAAAACAAAGTTGTGTTGGTAACAGGAGGAGGAGGTTCTATTGGCTCCGAGCTCTGCAGACAGATCGCCGCTTTCCTTCCAAAGCAGCTTATTTTACTGGATTTTTATGAAAACAATGCTTATGATATACAAAATGAGTTAAAGTTCAAGTATCCTGATCTTAACTTAACAGCTGTTATTGCAAATATAAGGGAAGAACAAAGGATCGATAATATATTCAGGCAATACCGTCCTGATGTGGTATTCCATGCAGCTGCACACAAACATGTACCTCTTATGGAGGAAAATCCTATAGAGGCTATTAAGAATAACGTGTTTGGCACCATTAATGTAGTTAAAAGTGCTGATAAATATAAAACATCTAAATTTATATTAATTTCTACAGATAAAGCAGTAAATCCTACAAACGTTATGGGAGCCACTAAAAGAATTGCAGAAATGATAATTCAGGCTACTAATAGGCATAGCAAAACAAAATTTGCAGCAGTAAGATTCGGAAATGTATTGGGAAGTAATGGAAGTGTTATTCCCTTGTTTAAAAAACAAATTGTAAATGGTGGGCCTGTCACTGTTACTCACCCTGAGGTGACAAGATATTTTATGACTATTCCTGAAGCTGTTCAGCTAGTTATTCAGGCAGGTTCCATGGCCAAAGGAGGCGAGGTATTTGTTCTTGATATGGGACAACCTGTAAAGATATATGATTTAGCAAGAAATCTAATCAAGCTTTCAGGATATAAACCTGATGAAGATATA
>CAZEYH010000349.1:0-1683 GCA_964515895.1 uncultured Clostridiaceae bacterium
CCACTGCAAACTATATCATTTACACACATGGCAACACAGTCAATTCCTATAGTATCATGCTTGTTCATAAGAAAAGCAATCTTTAACTTTGTGCCTACTCCATCGGTTCCTGAAACAAGTACAGGCTGATTGTATTTTTCTTTATTTAATGCAAACAGCCCTCCAAAGCCTCCGATATCTGTTAATACTTCAGGCCTGAATGTCCTTTTTACATGATTTTTCATAAGCTTTACAGATTCATAACCGGCTTCTATATCAACACCGGCATCTTTATAAGTTAACATTTTAACCACCGCTCTTTCTACAAGGTATTTCAATAGGATACTTTCCATTAAAACATGCACAACAAAAACTACATTTTGAACCTAATTCTAGACTCGATTTTGAATCTACCGGCGTTTTCATTAACCCCTCAAGGCTTAAATACTCTAAGCTATCAGCACCAACAAGCTCTCTTATTTCTTCCAATGAATAGGTAGATGCTACCAGCTGCTTTGTAGATGGTGCGTTAATACCATAATGGCATGGAAATCTAAAGGGGGGTGAACTTACTCTAATATGCACTTCCTTTGCACCGGCATTTTTAAGCATCTGCACAATAGCTTTTGTTGTTGTCCCTCTAACAATAGAGTCGTCAACCATTATAATTCTTTTTCCTTCAATTTCACTACGTATTGTATTAAATTTTATTCTTACAGCAATTTCTCTTTGCTCCTGGCTAGGCCTTATAAATGTCCTACCCACGTACCTGTTTTTAATAAGTCCAGCCCCATAGGGTATACCTGATTGTCTAGAATACCCCATTGCAGCAATAAGTCCACTATCTGGTGCTCCTATGACGATATCAGCATCTACAGGATGTTCAACAGCAAGTTTTTTTCCCGCCTCCAACCGTGCTTCATACACACTGATACCATCAATATAGCTATCATGTCTTGCAAAATAAACAAATTCAAATATACAAAGTTTTGCATCTCTTAGTTTTTCTGATTTTTCCGTTTGAATTGACTTAAGCCCACTCTCTTCTATTACTACAATCTCACCGGGATTCACATCTCTTACAAAATCTGCCCCAACAGCATCAAGGGCACAAGACTCGGAAGCAATTACATAAGAATTGTTAATTCGGCCAATACATAAGGGTTTCATTCCCAAAGGATCCCTTATTCCTATAAGCTTATTAGCCGTAAGGGTTATAAATGAATATCCGCCTTTAATATCTTTCATTACTTTAAGCAATGCTTCTTCAATATTATCGCTGGATATTCTGTATCTTGATATGAGGTTTGCTATTACTTCAGCATCACTATCGGTCTGAAACACTGCCCCCTTTTCCTCCATACCACTTCTTATCTCATCTGCATTTACAAGGCTTCCATTATAAGCCATTGCTAATTGCCCAACTTTATATCTTATAACTATAGGTTGGATATTTTCCCTATAATTTGATCCTCCGTCATAATATCTGACATGTCCTATCGCCATTTTCCCTTTTAAATGTTCAAGTACTGTATCATTGAATACTTCAGGCACCAAACCCATGTCTTTATAATAAATTATAGTTCCGTCATCATTTACAGCAATACCGGTACTTTCTTGTCCTCTATGCTGAAGAGCAAACAATGCATAATAGGTAAGTTTTGCAACATCCAGATTATCTTTGCTAAACAACCCGAATACGCC
>CAZEYH010000349.1:1783-3612 GCA_964515895.1 uncultured Clostridiaceae bacterium
AATAGGTAAGTTTTGCAACATCCAGATTATCTTTGCTAAACAACCCGAATACGCCACATTCCTCATTCAGCTTATTGTCTAACATATAATGCTCCTCCATTAAATTCTCCTTGTCTTATTTAATTATACTTAGGTTCATCAAAATCAAAACATCTGCACCCTTATTTATCATCTTTTCAATCTTTATTCTACTGATTCTTCAATTCTTATTCAACTTTTGTCTTGAAACTTATTTTTTGTAGTAGAATCAAGTATACAACTTTAATTTCATAATCCTTCTTTAATAAGTATTTCCTTAAGTGCAGTATTTTTTTCTTCAACTTTTAAAACCATCTGATTTTTATATTCTTTTATTTTTCCCCTTAGCTCTTCATCTGTCACTGATAATATCTGAATTGCCAGTAATGCTGCGTTTGCAGCTCCATCAATAGCTACAGTAGCTACCGGAATACCTGACGGCATCTGCACTATGGATAATAAAGAATCAAGTCCATCCATTGTGGAAGATTTTATTGGTACCCCTATTACAGGCAATGGTGTATAAGCAGCCAATACTCCTGCCAGATGAGCAGCTTTACCCGCTGCAGCAATAATAACCCCAAATCCATTATTTTCAGCGTTTTTAGCAAACTCTGCAGCTTTATCAGGAGTCCGGTGAGCCGAGCAAACCATAACCTCATATTCAATACAAAAATCTTTAAGTAAAGTAATACACTTTTTTAGAATTGGAAAATCCGAATCGCTTCCCATTACAACCGCAACCTTTTGGCACTTTTCCTTCATTTTTTACCTCCAATAGTAATAATTAATGGATGATTGCTTTAATATAATTTTTACACAACTTTTATTATACACATTATTTCACTCTACAACAAATTACTCAATTCCTATCTTAAGAATTGCTATAAACGACCTTATACCCTACTTTAATCTATAGCTTAAATTTACTTTTACTTTAATGCTTTAGCTCTAAATACACTTACTTTCACTGCTTTCGCCTTCACTTTATTCTTTAACTTTACTTTCTCTTTAATACTCTGCTTTTAATAATACTTAATTGTATCTAATTTGAGTAATTTGCTCTAAAGTAAATGTACAATTACATTTAAATATTTACAAATAATTATTCCTATGTTAGGTTACCACCATTAAATTTTTGGGGTCAAGCGGAGTCCGGTATCTTATTGATATTTTACCTATATCTTAATGTTATCAAGATAGCACCAAACCCCGCCGGTTCAAGAAGGCCTTTAAAAACACAAAATCATTCATAAAATCATTTATGTAACAATTTTTAAAATAAATAACGCAACCAATACATAAACGACAGGATGTATCTCCTTAATTTTGCCTGAAATTATTTTCAATATAAACCATGAAATTATTCCAAACATTATACCATCAGCAATACTGTAAGCCAAAGGCATTATTATCATTGCTAAAAAGGCGGGAAGAGCTTCGGTGAAGTCTTCAGTGAAATCTATCTTGCTGATAGCGGATACCATAAAAAGACCTACAAGAATTAATGCAGGAGCAGTTGCAAATGAAGGAATAATTGTAAGAACCGGTGAAAACAATAAGGATATAATCATTAAAGCTGCCGTAGTTAAAGCAGTTAATCCTGTTCTTCCACCTTCTGCTACACCTGCTGCACTCTCAACATAGCTGGTTACCGTAGAAGTACCAAGAGTAGCACCTGCTACTGTTCCTAATGCATCGGCCATCAAAGCTTCTTTTGCTTTAGGAAGCTTTCCCTCTTCATCCAACAAATTAGCCTTACTTGCCACTCCTATCAATGTGCCTACTGTATCAAAAAGATCAACAAACAG
>CAZEYH010000350.1:0-2089 GCA_964515895.1 uncultured Clostridiaceae bacterium
GGGCATAAAAATATTGATACCATTTTACTGTTGTTTGCACAAGTATTGATATTCCAATATAACCTATGGAATACATGAGTAGAGCAAAACTCTTTTTAACTTTCATTTTTCATCCTTTCCTTTCTGTTTAAATGTTAATAGACGCAGTAAGGATGGTTCTTATTGCATCAATAATTTTTTACACTAGATGCACCTAATATCACCAAGAACTGTCGGGAACTGTCGGAACCATCCCCTGCACACAGAATACACAAGAACCTTCCCTGTGTGTGTTTATGTGTGTCAGCTTCCCAAGTTGGTTTCAAATACGTAATTCTTGTCTCCATAATATTCAGCTTTTGACCTTTCCTCATATAACTTTTGTATATCAAGGCAGGCAGTTATTAGGTAGTTCCCTTCATGATGTGGTGCCAGTGCTATAACGCCGTTTTTTTCAGTCGTAATTCCAATTGGAGCAAATACACCTGCCTTACCGGTAAAATGCATACCTGCAATCCATCCATTGAGGGATGCTTTAAGTCCATATACATACGATTCTTGAACCCTTGGCCATATTCCTCGTAATGCTCTCCATAAGCTATATTCCTCCGTGTTTGCAATAGGAATTGCAACAATATCGGCTCCCATTTTTCTTGCAATTGCGAAAGTTTCAAAGTAGGTTGCATCCATGCAAACGGGAATGGCAATTTTCAAATCTGTAAAGGTAAAGCCTTCAGGGTTAAATGGAAAAACCTCTAACTTGGAGTCTCGTTTGAAACCTATCTGCTTCTCAAATTCAACTATGTGAGTTTTTCTTTGAGTCCCTAAACATTTGCCATCAGGGCCAAAAAGAAAACCTACATTGTAAACATCCGGTCCTTCATTTAGCACATAACTACCTGTATATATGTATATGCTGTATTCTTTGGCAAAATAAGACATAATGCTTTTAATACCTATTTCAATAGGCACTGCTATACCCCTAAAAATTTTGCCAAGAAAATTATTGTTGTTGGATTTAGAATTGCTGTTATTATTTCCATTTGTTAAAGTATCTATGGAAGTATCTGTATCTGTATGTGTATCTGTACCTGTATCTGTACGTGTATGTGTATGTGTATGTGTGTCTGTATCTGTGCTTTTATGGATGCTTGCTGTGGCATTTGTTACTGAATTTTTAGAGATATTTGCGGAAGTATTGACTAACGCATTTTTTGAAGCACTTGTTGAGATATTGGCTTTATTTAGCGATTGCTTTGCTCTTTTATTAATAAAGTTATTTAACAACTTAAATCCGGGTATAAAACCAAAAAGATCAAAAAAATTATATTCAGGAAAAACAATAAGACTGCATTTATCATGGGCTGCCTGTTTCACAAAATCATGAATCACATCTATATATTTCTCTATACTCGACACAAGTTTTATTTCCCTTTGGACGCAAGCAACTTTTACAATGTGTGCAGTAAAGCATTCTCCATGCTTAGTTTGGTATCCGTTGCTATCTTCACCCTGATTTTGGTATGTAATATTTACATTTTTGCTACTGTTACCATCGATATTGCTGTTGATATTATTGATATTACTGTTATTATGGACATTGTTGTTACTATTGCTGTTATTGTGGATATTGTTATTATGGCTATTGCTGGTGCTATTTAAGTTACTATCGACGTTATTGTTATTAATTTTTACTCTATTCGATAGATATTTTTCTATTCTTTTTAATGACATCTTTTTTGAAAACCACTTTTCAAGTAGAATTTCAATATTCATAACCTTCCCCCAAAAAGACATATATTTAAATCTACATGTTATTGTAATTATTGTACAATTCCCGATTTAAACCTTCTAATACATTAAATTTTGAAATAGCTGCTTTTCTCATGTCATTGTCAAGCTCATATATTATAAGATTCTCTTTGCCATTTGTCCTTTCTAGAATACCATAATCACCTTTTGTCATTTCAAGGGGTGCATGTATTATTGATTCACCCCACAGTTCTATTTCCCCTAATCCTCCGTTAAAGCCGCTTTCAAGAGCAAAAAAAAGATTCTGTTGGGTTTCCTGCCACATACCGCTTATTTGTAATGCCATGTTTTTCTCTCC
>CAZEYH010000350.1:2189-3582 GCA_964515895.1 uncultured Clostridiaceae bacterium
TACCACTCGAAGTACTATTCAAAGCACTATATTCTGATATGAAATGCAAATCATCATTGAGTACCGGGCGTGCTTTTAACAACTGGTAGAAACAACCTGTAAATGCAGGAAAGACTATTATAACAGCGTTATGTTCTAATGCTTTTTTAATATTATGCTCCATACTACTAATTAGATTTTCAGCTAGGCTTTCAGTTTGGATAAAAGTGTTGGTATCTTTTTTACTCCATTCAACTACTGCTACCTTAAATATCTTTTTCATCACTGTTTTGTTAAGGCTGTCCTTAACAGGCACCTCCAGTTCTTTCAAAATAACTATTATAGCTTTGTTGCATACGTGAGTGATGGTGGAAAGCGCTTTTACCTGTTAAATATGGGACACAAAGCAGCTATTTTCCATGCTTGCTATTTCCATTATATCACATAATGCTGTTGAAAACTATATCAAAGTATTATAGAATAGCTATAGAACAAACGGCATAGTGACACAAAATCTATAAAAGTTTTCCGAGGGTAAAGAAAAATAAATATGAAATGTGGTGAAATAATGAAAGTTGGTAAAATTGAAAAGGAAAGGATTACATCATATATTAAGGAGAACATATCATTATTAATCAATCTTACAGGAGAAATTTGCCGAATACCTTCACCTACAGGACATGAAGAGAAAAAGGCACATTTTATTTATGACAGTTTTTTGGAGGAGAAGGCTAGCATTGATGAAGTTGGGAATGTGCTATATCCATATAATAATATTGGATTTAGCGATAGTAATAAACATGATATTGATGATAGTAGTAGGATTATTGTGGTTGCAGCCCATATTGATACTGTCTTTCCCGATAGCATAGAGATTAAGCCTGAAGTTAGGGATAACAAGCTCTATGCACCGTCGGTATTAGATAATAGTGTTAATGTTGCAGCTCTGTTGTTTATTATTGAAATGTTTAATAAGCTTAATATTAAGCTTAAGAAGAGAATACTCTTTGCCTTTAATGTAGGTGAAGAAGGTCTTGGAAACCTTAAAGGAATACGTCATATTATAGAAAAACGGAAAAATCATATAGATGGGGTTATTGCTGTTGATGGAGGATACAAAACAATAAAAAATAAAGCAGTAGGGTCAATGAGGTATAGGGTTGAAATAGACACTGAAGGAGGTCACAGCTGGGGCAAATTCGGTAACGAAAATGCAATCCTACATGCAGCAAGGCTAATTGATAGATTATATAAAATCAATGTTCCAAAAGAACCTAAAACTACATATAATGTAGGGTTGATAAATGGTGGAATATCAGTTAATACTATTGCACAAAATGCAGAAATGATGTTGGATTTCCGATCAGAGGAAGGTAGTTGCCTAGAACAGTTGATAAAAGAGTATGAGAGAATA
>CAZEYH010000351.1:0-3579 GCA_964515895.1 uncultured Clostridiaceae bacterium
ATGGTGGTATTTGTTTCGCTGTCCACCACTCAGGGTTTAGCATCCCCGTAATACTAATTATTGTATTTTCGGGAATCCTACACCATTCATCAAAATTATCTCCGGGGCCTGTTCTTCCTATACATTCCCGCTTCAATACAACAGTTGAATGCTCTTCTCTATAATGTTCGTATTCTTCCTTGCTCCGTAATTTAAAAATATCGGATATAAGCCACTCTGCTGTAAGTTTTCTTCTCGGTACCGCAAGCTCATCTGATCTATCGTCAAGTGCAGCATCAGGCTTATTACCGATTTTATCATCAGATTCAGTACCAGATTTATTATTTAATTTATCATTCAACTTATTATCTGACTTATCATTAAGTAAAGTAGTATCTTTATTGCCTAAAATATCAGCAATTTGCACTTTCAAAAACTCAACCGCCTCGTCTTCCTTTAAAATAATATAGTTATATTCATCAGGAAGCTTTTTCTTTGTATCTTCTCGTGAATATCCTTCCTTAATAAGCAGATATAGTTTTTCAAAAGATTCACTCATTTTTTCATCATTTAAAATATCAGCTGCATTGCCAGTCACATTACCGTTTGCATTACCAGAATCCTTATCTTTTGTTCCATCGGCTACTTTATTAGTTGAGTCATCAGTTGCGTTGAGACCTTCAGAACCATTTTCGTTTATTGCAGGTTGTGTATCTCTTCCAACACCATCGGTCAATACTACTATTCCTAGTATTATTAAGGTAACAATTACAGCTAAATATATAATTATAAATGGTGGCTTTTTGAAATTTATAACTTTCAAGATCCTTTTTTCTGTATCACTTTTTCTGTTTACCATTTCAACCACTTCCTAACGATTAATAGTTTACTGTTTTTCATTGAATAACTTCACCAGTAATTCTTCAGATTCTGCTTCATCAGGAATCCAATACCATATTTTATCTATAATTTCACTTTTTCCAGATACTATATAAGAATTTATATCCTCAGTATTAATGTCTTTAGCAAGATTTGCCAAGGAGAACATTTGCAATATGTTTATATTTGTTTTTATATTATCACTATATTCTAATCCCATTTTTAAAGCATCTACTAGACGTCCGGTACTTTTTAGCTTATTTAAAACTGCCTTAAGAAATTTTTGTTGACGCTGTATTCTGCCTATATCACCACCACCGGAATACCTCCAACGTAAATATAATAGCGATTTTTTGCCGTCTAATACCTGCTTCCCTTCTGAAAGAATATTTTCGCCATTACTATCTTTTACATTGATTTCTACATCGATTTCTACTCCACCAATTCTATCTATTATTTCCGGTATAGGTTCCATATCTATTAAGAAATAATATTTTACCTTGCTGTACTTAATAAATTGGTTAACAGTATCTATCGTAGACTTTACACCTTTTTTGCCCATACCACCCCAAACATAGGCATGATTTATTTTATCCTTTTTATCTATACAAGGTATATAAACATAAGTATCTCTAGGAATAGACAGTACATCTACTTTCTTTGTGTCTTTATGAATAGATGCCAGTGCAATTGTATCTGTACGATAAACACCCAAAGTTTTATCTCTGGCTTCCGTCCTATCAATGCCAAGAAATAAGACATTTATCGTATTTTGCTTATCCATATCAGTATCCACTTCACCGGATGAAATAGCTGTTTCAGCTTTTTTGTAAGTTTCATCCAGATTGTCTTTATTGTATTCGAGATCATATTCCAATGCTGATGATGCTAGAAGTTCAGCTTCTTTTGCATCTTCTTCTAAAAGATGATTAATAAGTTCTTTTGTTTTTTTCATATCGTCAGACTCTTGCCCGCTCTCACCATTATCATCTGATGCTTGTTCACCTGCATTATTACTAGATTCCTGTTCACTCATATTATATTTTTCTACATCTGTTAAGGGAATCTGAAAATCACCCCTCATAGAATCACTCTTCCGAGCATTGTCCTTCGAAGGATCATTTTTTTGAAAATTATCTTGATTTTCCCTACTTACATCCCTACTCACCAGTGCGACATTTCTAGAGAAATTTCCGATATTAATGTAATATGTTATAGCAGTTATAGATGCAAATATCAAAATACCTGCCAATATATATGTAATATAAACTTTAGATTTTTTCATATAATTTCTCCTCGTTTCTTAAAAAGTTGAGGCTGTGAATTTATTTTTTTAATATATAATATAGTAATTACACCCTGCTATAATATAATATATTATATACCATAATTATACACTACAATTATTCACTATAACAGAGGATATAAAATTTATTTATCTAGATTATTTGTAAGTTAGATTACGGTAAATATTTCTTCAATTTCAAAAATGCACCTCTACAACTATTAATAGATAAAAATTCAAAGAAAATTTGCTTGGCGTATACCTTATACAAGTAGTGAAAACTTTATCTAACCTTTGATATAATTTCCAATACATCACTTATGTTCTTATTAATATTATCTATATGATTGTCAAAATCAAACATATTCTTCTCACTATCTTCCAAGTTATATTTTTCTTTAAGCTTCAATATCCTATATAAACTTTCATCTATTCTATCTTGAGATAAAATTCCACTATCGACTGCATCTTTTAAAGCATCAAGTACCGAAATCATATTATCATATTCATGAGAGATTAAAATAATATCAGTACCTGCTAATACAGATTTCAAAGCCGCTTCTCCCAAACTATAAATTTTGCTTATAGCACCCATTGTAATATCGTCTGTAATTACTACTCCGTCAAAATTTAATTGTTTTCTTAATATATCAGTAATTATTTTCTCAGATAATGAAGCAGGGTTTCGGGAATCTATTTCCGGTAAAAGGATATGAGCTGTCATTACTACATCAGCACCATTGATAATTGCTTCCTTAAAGGGAATGAGTTCAAAACTCATAAGTCTTTCAAAGTCAGAATTTACAGATGGTAAGCCAATATGGGAATCAACAGATGTATCTCCATGCCCCGGGAAGTGCTTTACAACAGGAATTACTTTTCCCAACTGTAAACCCTTCATTGTCTGTACCCCCAGCTTACTTACAATTTTTTCATCAGGTCCAAAAGATCTGTCACCAATTACAGGATTTTTAGGATTACTATCAATATCCAGAACCGGTGCAAAATTCATATTAAAGCCGAAGATTCTTATTTTTTCTGCAATTATTCTACCAACTTCATAGGATAAATCTTCTTTATTTACTTGTCCTATTGTTCTGTTGGAAGGAAGATTTTTAAACTCTTCCGGCATTCTGCTTATCCTTCCCCCTTCTTCATCAACAGATATAAAGAGAGGAAACTTATTGTTTTTAGCATTTTCCCTTTTTAAAGAATTAATAAGTTCCAATAGCTGACTTGAACTTTCTACATTCCTTCCATACAGAATAAACCCTGAAACATGATAATCTTGAATCATTGCCCTTACGCTATCATCTATTGTATATCCATCAAAACCTACTATAACCATCTGCCCAATTTTTTCTTCCAAAGTCATTTCCTTTATTTTCTTTTTTACAGGATCTATCTCTTCCGTACCTGATTTGCCTGATTGACCT
>CAZEYH010000352.1:0-3562 GCA_964515895.1 uncultured Clostridiaceae bacterium
TAATATCCAAAGTATAGATTTTACTGGTGCCATCTTCTGCCTTTACCTTGATATATACTGTATTTACACCTACATTCAGGTTTACAGTTTTGTCGGTAATTTCCTCTTTACAAGCCACATCACTGTAAAGCTTCCATGATGCCTTTGAACTCACTGTTACATCAACTACCTGACTTGTACTACTGTTTGCTACACTTGCAGTTATCTTTATATCACTGATTACTGCACCCTGAGGGCTAATTACATCAACTACCTTACAGTCTGATGAAAGGACTACCGGGGTCTCTTCGGGAATATTTTCATTGCCGTTATCTGGATCGTCCGGTTCTTCTTTCTCCGGTTCATCTGCACTTTCCCTTGTAATTATTATGGTGTAGATTTTAGTAGTGCTATCATCCTCTGCTATTGCTTTAATATATGCACTATTTGCTCCCACATTCAGGCTCATAATTTTGTTTACAAGCTCATCTGTACAAGCCACATCACTGTAAAGCTTCCATGATGCCTTTGAACTCACTGTTACATCAACTACCTGACTTGTGCTACTGTTTGGTACGTTTACAGTTATCTCTGTGCCACTGATTATCGTACCTGAAGGCTGAGCTACACTTACTACTTCGCAGTCAGATGAAGGGATGACGGGAGGAGCATCTTCTCGTATTATTATGATATTATAAGTGCTTGTATAATTTGCATTTTCTGCAGTAACAGTAACTGCAAAAGTATTTTCTCCTACATCCAATGATACAGGATTGGATACAAGTGTTTGATTTTTTGATAACACAACATGGGCTTTTGAATCTTCCGGTGCTGCATCAATGGTAATAGCTGTAATGTTGTTAGGCACAGTAGCAGTGTACTGGTAAATATCAGATGAAAATTCCTCGTTTAAGTTCCCTATACTCAAGCTGAGACTGAGAAGTTTCGAATTTGTAGAAGTCTCACTTCCTACCCCCGGAGGCGGGTTATTTTTAAGATAAGGATACCCGTCATTTACTGCCGGGCTTATAGCCCAGATTTCTGTAAAATCGTAACCCGTAAAGGTATCAGCTATCTTCATATCGCCGGTAGATTTCCCAAGAGCATTTTCACCCGGCAGTATCTCACCTTCTTCACCCAAATCATAAAAACAGGAAGTTAATCTGGGTTGTATCGGTGCGAACTGTTGTACATAAGCACTTTCCATTCCGTAAAGAGCCTTTCCTTCAGGCATTGGTCCTACTGTGGTATAGCAATAGTTAATGTATCTGTAGTCGTTAATTCGACCTGCAAAGCCTCCGGCATAGTAAAAATCCCCTTCCGAATTTTTAGTAATACTTCCTCGCGAATAGCAGTTTGATATCGGTTCTTTACTGTATAATATATATCCGGCAAAGCCACCTATATATGAAGCATTCGAGCTATCCTTTGATGAACTGGTACTATATAATGTTATATCAGCTATTGTATAACATTGACTTATTTCACCATTTGTATGTTGTCCTATAAAACCTCCTACATTTGTTGTTGTGTTTGTATAAACGGCATTACCTACCTCCAATTTACAAATAGAATGGCATTTATCGAATTTAGTATAACAATACTCTTCTTTATCCTCTACATAACCTGCAAAACCGCCTATATTATGGACACCATCAAAAATTCTTATATCCCCGGAGAAACTACAGTTCTTAAATTCGGAAGTTAATATCGATGGTTTCAAATAATTTTTTACATAACCAACAAAACCACCAATATTGCTTGTATAATGACTTTTATCTGTTGCTATTATGTTACCTGATACTGAACAATTCGAAATGCTGCACCCATTTATAAAACCGGCAAAGCCACCCAAATAAACACAGTTTGTACCTTCTATTAATAGATTACCTGTAACATGGCAGTTATCAAATTGTGTTTTGTAAGCGTAACCAACCAGCCCGCCGGTTCTCATACTTATAATCTCTTCCGGAATTACAACACTTGCTGAAGAAGTACAATTTGTAATTTTAGTATAATATAAGGAGGAATTTTCGCTTTTCCCAATCAAGCCACCATTATACATACCTTTTGGATTCGTTTTTCTACAATAGATTGATGATTTTCCCTTAATACAGCAATTGCTTATTTCCGAGGTTCCATTAGCGGTAATGTCACCCAGATAACCAATCAGGCCTGCAGTAAATCCATCTCCGCTTATATTTATATTGTCCAGTGTAAGGTCTTTAATCACAACACCTGAAGCTGCAGAAAATAAAGCTGTATATTCATCTGAGTTTACTATAGTAAGATTACTGATCTTTTTACCGTTTCCATCAAAAGTACCGGTAAATTTATTATTATATGCACCTATGGGTCTAAAAGTTATACCGGACATATCAATGTCATCTATCAGTTTATAATCTTTGTCGAGTCCATCCCGTATTTCGTCAAGAGCCGCTGGAGTGGATATTAGGTAAACTGATTTTTCACCCGATACTTCTACCCCGGCAAATACACTTTCGTCAAGTGTCCCATCACCTGCTTCCCCGTATGCAATTAACGGCACCCCTGTAAAAAGTACAGCCAATAAGGCAGCCATTAAAATATAAGATATCAGCTTCTGTCTCATATATACCTCCACCTTTCATAATTATTTTGGATAATTAACCATATTAGTTACTAAATTATAACAAGAATTGTTTCATATGTATTTAAGTATATTGCTGTATACTTAAATATATTGCTATATTTTAATAATTTTTCATAACGAAAAAATTTATTATGAATCGGAAAATATTTTAATAATCTATTGTAATATTCTTAAGTCTGCATTATAATTTTATTACAGTGTTGGTAAATCGGAATTTTGCACCTTTGCAATACAAATACAAACACCCTGTTAATCAACAAGAGTTTAATTTATCCGTACTTTCCCCTATGCCCTAAAGATAAAATCACTTTTGATTGGAATCCATGTTTACGAATATCTTGAATGGGTGGTGAACCAATATAGATGAAACTGGGCAATAAAAAAACCTATGAATTTGACAGACCTTTGCCTGAAAAGAAGTTTTTACCTGACATCACACTTTATGAATGTCCTCAAATGTATATAGCAGTAACAAAGAAGGGATTTTCATTTCCATTAAAAGACTCCCATGCACATGATGGATATGAGTTTATAATACCCTCAGTTAACACGCCATTTTTAGGTATTGATAATAAAAGCATTTATTGTTATAAAAATAATATTCTTCCTATTAACCCATACCAACCACACGGTCCTACCGATAGAATCCATAGTACACAGTTCGTAAGTCTCATGTTTAGTCAGGAATTCATGGAAGAAATGGTATCATCCGTTTATGGGAAAAATCACATACACTTCAAAAATGAAGTTGCCGAAATAGGAATGGTCACTCAGATGCTTGTTAACATATTTGTTTCTGAAGCTAAAGAATGTCAGCCCGGTACTTCCTTAATGCTAGGTAGTTTGAGTTACAGTATTGCTGTCCAACTACTTAGAGAGCTGAAAAAAGATATGCCATGTTGGGAAAAAACAGTTAAAAACATAGATATAAAAAGAATAAAAAGAGTCCTT
>CAZEYH010000353.1:0-3558 GCA_964515895.1 uncultured Clostridiaceae bacterium
TAATATGCTAAAAAATCACAAACTAGCAAAGAGTATATCAGAAGTATCATGGTATGAATTTAGAAGACAGTTAGAATATAAAGCAGAATGGTATGGTAGAGAAATAATCATAGCACCACCTAACTATGCAAGTAGTCAACTGTGCTCTAATTGTGGCTACAAGAATAAAGACGTAAAGAACTTGGCACTTAGAGAATGGACTTGTCCAGAATGTGGAGCACACCACGATAGAGATATAAATGCTAGTAAAAATCTACTGAAACTAGCAATATAGTTTTGGTACAATCGGGGTAGGAACTACCCCTAGAGCTTGGGTGAACTTGACAGGTTACTGCTATTGACCAAGAAGCCATCCACTTCTATAAGTGGTGGTAGTTCACTATGGAATGGGGGAACATAATGAGTAAAATTCGCAAAAATTGGGACGATGGCGTATACATAAGCCAAAGAAGTATTTGGGTACAAGAAGATTTAAGTATATATGAGAAAATGATATGGATGTGCCTGGAGAAGTTTGCAAATGGAAAAGATTCAGCTTGGCCATCACAAAATACATTAGCAAAAGAGTGCTCTATAAGTAAGTCTCAAGTAAAAAGAACTATAAATAGTTTAATAGGTAAGGGACTCTTGGAAAAAGAGATAAGAAAGGACGAGAAGGGTAATCATCAAACAAATCTTTATACCTTATATCTTCCTTCTAAAAGAAAAACCGAAGAAAGTAACTTGTAATAGGGGGTGATACATTTGAAAAGACTGTTTATTGCTTTGCTAGTTATATCTGTTACCTTATTGTTAGCGTGTAGTTCTGAAACAAGCAATGAAGGCGAAGTAACCTTTATAGGGAAAATCGAAAGTATAGATGGACAAACAGCTATTGTGAAGATAGAAGAGGGTGAAAAAATATTAAAATCAGGTGATAAAGCAGGTGTAGATATATCGGTGGCTGGAGATATAGAATTTAAAATTGGTGATAAAATAAAAGTTAAGCATAGTGGGGAAGTGATGGAGAAGTATCCTCTTGGGATTAATACAATTTCAGTTGAGCTAGTTGGCATAGATTAGAGCTTCCAGGCGATTATGGAGCTCTATTTTTTTATAAATAGGGGTGGGTTCTGTCAGACCCTAGGGTAGGTTCTGGTGGGACCCCGAACTTAATAACATATAAGTATATATATAATAAGAGTATATATAAATATAAGACTACATATATAATAAGAGTATATTGGATCATGGAAGGAAGTGAAGGTGCAGCGGAAGTCTAAATAGATATTTTTCCATAAAAATAGCCACTTAGATTAAGTGACCATTTTTATCTAGTTAAGTAGCTATTTCAAGGCTATTTAACCTGCATGATATTATATCTTTAGGTACATGTAATTTATTAGGCAGCTCATGAAAAGGGAATTTTCCAACATAATTCATGAGAACTTTTTGGGGTAGTAAAAGCTCTGCTGCAAAAAAGTTTGCCTGTATTTCCTGCACTATGCTTGAGCTTAGCATGCTCTTTTAGCACAAACTATTACCATGATTCAAGAAAACATGTCCCAGTAAATGTGCAATGACAAATAGATACTTATCTCTAGCTAAATTTCTATTTATTGCAATTACATCGTTCTGGTCGATTTTTACGTGCACCCTAAAATATCGTCATGAAATGGCCAATAATCTAAAGTTATATCATAATCATTGGTGAGATTTGTAATTAAGTCCCAATTATCACCAAAAGCACTACTGTGACCATAATCAAGTAATAAAGTCTGGGCCTTCTTAATTGAATATTGCATAGTAGATCTTCACTCCATTTACTCCCTAACGGATATCATTTTAAAAACTTATAATAAAAGTCCTAGTTTTAAAATAAGAAACCTGAGAGGGGATTTGATATAGATAAAATGGATGATGACGAGAAAATCGAATTCGCAAATGGAATAACTCATAGGTTCGTCTATAGATAAGCCTTTATATGAGGCTATTTTTTTCGGGAAATAAAATACATCTCGCTAAGTTCATTTGACAACCATAAGTTACAGTGAGATGTTTCCTTCTCCTGCCTGTGTTTTCAAAGTGTTTGTCGTTCCATTTTTTTATTTTGTCCGTAAAATTTTTAGTCATGGCTCCCCTCCATAGGTTCAAGATCGCTCCCGCTTGCTATACAAATCCTCGATATACACCCCTAAAAAGTCAGCAACCTCTACCAAAGTAGACAATTGCGTTACTGCTAAGCTCTCCCGATTTACCAAATCGTGCGTAAAAGAATAAGGTTTCCCCAGGCCAATAGACAACCGCCTAATAGATATTTCTTTTTGTTTTAGTATAGCTTTTATATTATTCTTCATCTGTCAGTCTCCCTTCTATGCGGCATCCGGCTTCCGAATATTTCAGCAGATCCTTTGTGGTGTAGTTGGTCATAACGTAGAATAGACTAGACCGGTCGGGCATAAGCCCCGCCGTTACATCCTTATTCCCGTGTCGATAGGACTAAATTCGTACAGGTATTCTAGCATCCTGCGTTCTACATCTGTAATCTTTACCTTTTCTCGTTTATCACCAACTGTAATCCCCCCTCGTTTTTTTATCATGCCATGTACACTTCAATCTTCTTACATCAATTCCATCTCTTTTAGACTTGCGTGTCTGTCGTGGCCGATTATGACGTGATCCAATACGTTTACCCCTAGTATCGACCCCGCTTCTACTAGGCGTTCTGTAATACTTATGTCCTCTATGCTAGGTTTCGGGTCACCGCTTGGGTGATTATGCAGTAAAATTATTGAGGTCGCATTGTGCAATAGCGCCCTTTTGAATACTTCCCGGGGATGCACTAATGAAGAATTGATTGTCCCTCTGCTGACCTCGAAAATTCCTGTTACTTGGTTCTTTGTATCTAAGGTTAGCATTGTAACAACTTCCTCTGCTTCTGTGTCCATTTCTAGTACGTCCCTTGCTATTCTGTGTATGTCATAAGGTCCAGATATTTTTCTGTCCACATCGTATCTTTCGCCTTTTTCTTGCACTACTTTTATTTTAAACCATTTAAAATTTGACATTATCATTTTACCCCTTTCATATTTCCCGGGGCTATGATAAAATAAAATCAATAGCCCTCGGGTTATTCTTCAAAAGAGAGGCCTTGCACTTTGGACGGTGGTTAGGCCTCTTTTAATTGTCGTGTGTTCCCGCACTTAGGACACACTGCATAATAATCGTTAGTATCAAAATCACCTTCAATTAAAGCGATTTTGAAGATGGTTTTGCAATCATCGCATTTCAGGACAACTCTCTTTTCTTCCTCGATGTCGCTTATGATTGCCCTTAGTCGTCTGATTTCTGCCTGACATACTTCTAAGTCGGTCATCGTTATCCCTCCCTACAAAGTTTTTATTTTTTCTTCTAAGCGGCTGATGTTGACCTTTGCCGCTTGTATCTCAGCTTCCGTTTCTGGTTTCGTCCCCCATAGGACTCGTCAGGCGAGTTACTACCCTCGCTACCTTTCCGGCTGGTGTCTCCCGTCACGCTATCTTTGCTAGTCCCCTGACTTCCTCGGTTTTTCCTTTCCTC
>CAZEYH010000354.1:0-3552 GCA_964515895.1 uncultured Clostridiaceae bacterium
TACTAAAGCCGTCAAACTATATGCTTTCTCAATCAACTTATAAAAAAATGAGTGCTACAAGTTCTAACGATTCGATAGTAACAGTTACTGCAGGCGCAAATGCGGTAACAGGAAATTATAAAATAATTGTAGAATCTCTTGCTGAGGCAGCAAAAGCTGAAAGCACCGGTAAGGTTACAGCACCTCTTAAAAACACTGTTGATATTACATCCGATGATATTATTAATGCCAGTGGTAAAAATATAAAGGTTATACTGGATGGTGTTGCAAAAGAAATAACAATGGGATCTTATGGTGTCGGAAGCTCTATTGAAAATGTAGCTGGAGATTTGCAGGCAAAGATTGATGCAGCCTTTGGAGCCGACAAAGTATCTGTTAACGTAGTAGACGGTGAAACTTATAAAGAATTAACTTTTGACACAATAGGCGGAGCAAGTAGGATTACCTTAACAAATGGTACTTCCAACGATGGATTACAGTATTTAAATATTGGTTCAGGTTCAAGCAACAGACTTAACATCGGTCAAACTTTGGAAACTCTTGCTACTAAGTTTGCTCAAGAGCTGTATTTTGATGAAAATGATAATTTAGAAATTTCTATTAATAATAAAGAGTTTATTTTTTCTAAGACTACTACTTTGGCAAATATGATGAATATTATAAATGGTGATAATGATGCCAACGTTACTATTATATATGATGAAGTATTAGACAAATTTAGAATAACTGCTAAACAGACCGGAGCCGGTGAAACTATAAAAATTAGTCAGAAAGGCGGTAACTTTTTTGATGGTGCATCAGGAATAAATGTAGCTTCACCTAAAATCCAAAGTGGTAAAGATGCGCAGGTGATTATAGATGACCAGGTTATAACAAGAAACAGCAATAACTTTATTGTTAATGGCATAAATTATACACTACACAAGGTAAGTACGGAGCTACAGAAGATTACAGTAAAACCTGATGTAGATGGAATATTTGATAGTATTAACAGTTTTGTAGATAGATATAATGAACTGATAGATAAAATAAATGGAAAGCTATCTGAAGAATATGATAGAGACTATCAACCTCTGACGCAGCAACAGAAAGAAGCTATGAGTGAAAAAGATATTGAAAAGTGGGAGGAACGGGCAAAAACAGGATTAATTAGAAATGACAGTATTCTTGAAAAAATCGTGTTCAGCATGAGAAGAGCATTATTTGATAAAATTGATGGGGTGGATATTAGTCTTACCAACATAGGAATAACTACAGGACCCTATTATGAAAAAGGGAAATTAAAAATTGATGAAACAAAGCTTAAAGAAGCTATTATGAATAATACTGATGCAGTTATGAGTCTTTTTAGTAAAAAATCTGAAACTCATCCTTCATACAGTCGAACTCTTAATGATGAGCAGCGGACTGTAAGATATGAAGAATCCGGGCTTGCACAAAGGATTTTTGATATCATTGAAGATAACATTACTACAATAAGAGACTTAAACGGGGAAAAAGGAATATTGTTAGAAAAGGCAGGTATAGAAGGAGATACTTCAGAATTTACGAACTTAATATTTAATGAAATTAAAATGTACGATTCAAAAATAAACTCCTTGTATGATAAACTTGTTGAAAAAGAAAATGGATATTTTCAAAAATTTGCTGTAATGGAACGTATTATTGGACAAATGAATGCTCAAAGTAATTGGTTGACAGCACAGTTTTCTCAATTTAACCAGTAAACATATCAACTAAGGGATGAAGTAGTGACAGACTGTATCAACAAAGGATTCAAGCAGTATATAATAGACTGTATCAACGGGAGGTAGATATTATGGCTTTAAATAATTCATATAACAGAGCATTTAATCAATATAGGGAAAATACTGTTTTTACGTCAACCCCTGAAGAACTTACATTAATGCTCTATAATGGAATTGTGAAATTTGTTATGCAAGCACAGACTGCAATTGGTGAAAACCATATTGAGAAGGCAAATAATAGTATAATAAGAGCTCAAGAAATTATTTTTGAGCTTCAATCAAGCTTAGATATGAAATATGGGATATCAAATAACCTTATGCTTTTATATGATTATATGTACCGACAGCTTATGGAAGCTAATATAAAGAAAGATAAAAACATCCTCGAAGAGGTGCTTGACTTTACAAAGGAATTAAGGGATACCTGGATGCAGGCAATGAAGATAGCAAAGAAGCAAAATAGAATAAGGAAAGTTAAAACAGGTAATTAATATTATCGAGCCAGTTAGCAGAGGAGTGATTATGTGGCTTCTGAGGAATATCCAAAAAGCATGGTAGATATATTGAGGAAAAAATATAAATTATTAACGGATATATTACATTTAACCGGTTCTCAAACAAATGCTATAAACAATGAAGAGTTTGAAACACTTGAAAAACTTATACATGATAAACAGGTTAGGATTAATTGTATTGAACCATTGGATAAACGGTTTAATACAATTTTTTTGGAGTTAAAAACTAAACTAAATATTGAAAGTATGGAACAGCTGAAAAATAAAAATATTAATGGTATAAAAGATCTTAAGGAAGCAACTTCAAGAATTCTTGAAATAATTGCTGAAATAAGCGTACTAGAAAAGCAAAACAATGGGATAATGCTAAAGCTAATGGAAAAAAACATGAATGAAATTAAAAATATTGCTCAAGGTAAGAAAGCATTGTCCGCATATACCTCTTATTCTTTTAATTCCCCTTCTTATTATATCGACAAGAAAAAATAAAAAAATAAATATTATAATATATATTGACAAATAATGTTATATTATGTATAATTGTAAATAAAATACATAATAGGTAATAATGATTAGCACATACACATAATAACAGCAGGAAAAGAATGGTATTGACATTACTTATCAATATAATTCATTAGGTGGTGGAAAAGGATGGGATCTAGTATGCATAAAACATTCAACAATGAGATACTTGGAGGAAGATACAAACTTGTCAGGGTATTGGGAAGAGGGGGTATGAGTACTGTATATTTGGCAGAGAATATTAATCTTGGTACATTTTGGGCCATAAAGAAGATATCTAAAAATACAAATATAGCTAAAGAACTACCTGTTGAGTCAAATATATTAAAGAAACTCAACCATCCCGCACTTCCAAGGATTATAGACATTATAGAAAACGAAGAAAATATATATATTGTTCAAGATTTTATTGAAGGGACCTCTTTAGACAAGGAGATAGAAAAGTCGGGTAAATTTCCGGAGGAAAAGGTAGTTGAATGGGCTAAACAGATATGTGATGTTTTGATATACCTTCATTCATTCAAACCTAATCCAATTATTTATAGAGACATGAAGCCTTCAAATATTATTCTTACTCCATGGGGCGATATAAAATTGGTGGATTTTGGTATTGCAAGAGAATATAAAAAAGGTGGAAAAAACGATACAGTTTACATAGGTACAAGAGGTTATGCTGCTCCTGAACAATATGGGGGAGGCCAGTCAAATATAACTACCGATATATATAGCTTCGGGGTAACCCTTTTTCATTTGCTGACAGGTGA
>CAZEYH010000355.1:0-3548 GCA_964515895.1 uncultured Clostridiaceae bacterium
CCTATACCTAATATTCCACCTAATAATCCTATCATTGCAGATTCTAAAAGGAACAATCTTCTTATATCTCCCAAAACACACCCTAAAACCTTCATAATTCCAATTTCCCTGGTTCTTTCATATATAGACATTACCATTGTATTGGTAATACCAATTGCTGCTATAAAGAAGGCAACAGCCCCTATGGCACCAAGTACTGTTCTAATAGTTTTTGTAGCATCCAGCATCTGCCTTAATATGTTAGTAAAGCTCCATGCTCCAAATCCCATTTCTTTAATGGTTTTCTGTACCCTCTCCACATCCTCCAGCTTTTCTACCTTTACCCAAGCATTTTCATATCCCTGGGTGTTTGCTCCCTGCATAGGTCCATAAGATATTCTCCCGGGGGTTTTAGTGTTCCTACTATTTGCCTGTATTAATTTTTTCAGATAGTCAATATTAATATATGCAGAATAATCCTTATCGCTTTGCCCTTCTTCCAACAAACCTACAACTTCAATATCTATAGGTCTATTTCTTCTATCTCTCTGATCTTGTTGACCTCTTCTCGGATTTCTCTCACCATAGCTCATATCAAAAGTCATAACAATTTTATCATTTAAAACATCTACATTGGGGCTTTCATTATTCCCCCGTCCATAATACCAATAACGGGAACTTGGGTCATAAAAATCATGAGGAATACTACTTCCAAAAACAAGAGAATTCGTATCCTCTGCTGTGAGGAGTCTTCCCTCGCTCAAATTAAAATCGAAAGATTGCATGGTATCAGCATTTATTCCTACCAGTTGAATATGGGCAACATACTTTCCTGATACAAACTTAAGGTAAGAATTGAGTAAAGGAGTTACGGCTTCAACTCCTTCAATCTGAGCCATTCTTTCTAAAACCCTATCATCCAGTGTACTTCTTTGTGGAGGTCTGCTATAATCTACCTCACCATCATCTGTATCAGGATAATAGTAGGTGTCTACTCTGATTACATTAAGACTTCCCATCGCGCTTACCTGATTTTTAAAACTCTCATTCATGCCAATTCCAAGGGAAAGCATAACTACTATTGATGCAGTACCCACTATAACACCAAGTACAGTCAATATGGTTCTTACTTTCCTTCTCCATAAATTTTTAAAGGCCATTCCAATAAGGTCCAGGCTATTCATCGAATGTCATACCCGCCTTTCTGATTCGCCTCTTCCTGATGATAATTATTAATACAACTATAATTACCAGCAGTCCTCCACCCGCAATTCCAATATTTAATGGAGTTAGCAGTTTTTTAGATTGTTCTTCGGGAGGCATACCACCGGGAAATTCTTCTCCAATTTCACCTTCAGGAGGCATAGGAGGCATCTCCATACCCATAACATTTAGTTTAATCTCTTTTCTTACTTCATTTTTAGTTCCTGATTCATCTTCAAAACTAAAAACAAGCTCTCCTGTTGCCTCACCAGCTGTGCTTGGAGTAATCATACTCTCGAAATAGTCACTTCTTCCCGGTTCAAAGTTTCCTGCAAAATAGTTTGCATTTTCAGCTTGAAATCCTTCACCCTCAAATGTTACCATTAGGTTGTAAAGTATACTTTTACCCATATTAAAGAAATCTACAAATATTGGTATTGGTTGACCTTCATAACTCTCAGGTGGCAGATTTAATTGACCGACAACAAGCCTCTGTTCTTGCTTTACTGGTATACTTATTTCTTCAGCAGCAGTATATTGATTGCCTTTTTCATCCTCATACTCGAAATTTAGGTTTAATATATGAGATTTGGGGGCAGCATCAGATTTTGCAAACAATTCTACTTCTCTTTGAACCATGCCTTGTGTCCCCATGTTTTCTATAAAAAAGGTGTTACTACTGCTAGCAGGAATGAATATGCCTTCTTTTGCAGAAAAAGTAACTTTAATATTCCTTATAGGCACTATCTTGCTTGTATTGAGAAAAGACAACTTTAACTTAAAATTATCTCCTGCTTTTACTTCTTCAGGCTCAAAAGAATACATATTTATTATAATCTTTGGCACAGTCTTTTCTTTTTCGTCCTCATCCTCATCCTCATCTTCCATCTTTTCTACATACACACCTGCAAATCTTGTCAATGTTAGTTTCTCTATCTTATCTTTCTTGTCTTCCTTATCTTCCTTCAAATATTCATATTCCACATTAATAGTAATTAGATGATTTTTCGTTACTGCACCTAAAGTTGCAAAAAGATCAAAATTTAACTCTTTTGATTTACCTTTTTCCAAAGTATCAATCTGAATTACACTACTAGATTTAGGCAAAATACCGTCTTCACATGTTAATGAAACTTTTATATTTTGAGCTGTGTCAGTACCTATATTATCTACAATAAATCCAAGATTAAATTCATCACCTGCTTGGATCTTATCAGTAGGAAAATCCAAATCCCTTAATACGATTTCAGGTTTTGTTTCTTCTTTTTCATCTTCTTCCTTTGGTTGATTTATACGGATAAAAAATTGAAATCCTTCTGAATAACTGTTCCCTACTCCATCCTTATATTCTACATCTGCTTGAAGGGAAGCACTATTGCCGGTAAAGTTTTCGGATATTACCAACATATATTCTACTTTCCCTTTTTCCTGACCATCAATTTGTGAAATAAACCTGCTATCAACAGATTTGTAAGTCGTTACCCCGTCACTACTTAAACCCTTCAAGGAAACATTTATATCTTTAGCAGGTAAGGAACCCTGGTTCTTAAGAGTTAGTGTTAGACTCATAATATTTCCCGGCGAAGGATCATTACTATAAGTTTGAATATTTTCCATAATAAGCTTTGGCGGCGTTTTATTATTTAATATTTTTATATATACAGTCTCACTTGATGTAAATGTATCATTATATATGTTTGAATATTGATAATTAAGTTTTACAGGATAAATACCTTCTTTTGCATCAGCTTTTATCTTTATATTATAGGATACATTTTCTTCCGAAATTTTATTATCCTTTTTAGGTAATATCTTATCTATATTACAGCTAAGAATAATTTGATCAAAAGTAAAAGGCAATGCACTTTCATTACTAGTATCAATAGATACTGCAATATTTCTTGCCTCATACATACTGTCATTAACTAAAGGAAGACTTAGAACAACATCCTGGCCGGCATTAAATACAGGCATTTTAATGTCAGTTTTTACTTTGATATTTGGTACAAGCTTTGTAGTCGCAGCAGGAGGGGTATTATCACTGCTGTCGTCCTTGAAAAATAAAATTTTACTATCACTATCATTACTAGACTGACTCCATTCTTCTCCTTCTAATTTGCACCGACAACGAATGGTAATAATTGGAGCATCTTCACTTCCATTGTACACTAGTTTAACAGTATAACTACTTTGCTGTTCGTTTGGGAGACCTACATTCTCATAAAGATATTTTCCATCTGACGTAGCATTAATAGGCGCTAACCCTTCCTTTGCAACTATAACCAGTTCAACATCAGTAATTGTTTTTCCAGAATTATTATGTAAAGTCACATTTACTTCAAAAACTTCCCCTTTAGGAAGCACAT
>CAZEYH010000356.1:0-3546 GCA_964515895.1 uncultured Clostridiaceae bacterium
GAAATATAAATTAGAATAGGTATTGAAATATAAATCAAATTGAAATATATTGTAAATGGAGGTAAAAACATATGTTGATAGACCATGATATGCATGTGCATACACTATTATCTGCTTGTTCGTCTGATATTAAGAATATTCCTGAAAATATACTAAAACGTGCTGCCGAAGTTGGATTAAAAACAATAGGATTTGCAGATCATATGTGGGACAGCAGCATTAGAGGCGCATCGTCCTGGTATGTTCCCCAGGATATGAATCATATAATGCAAATAAAAGATATGATTCCGGAAGATACATATGGTGTAAAAGTTCTGATAGGATGTGAAACAGAATATTGTGGTGATGGGAAAGTGGGTATAAGTCAGGAGACTGTTGAAAAACTTGATTTTGTACTTGTTCCTATATCTCATGTACATATGAAAGGTTTTGTGTTACCGTTGTGGGTAGATAATTATAAAGATATTGCCCGAATAATGGTACATCGTTTCAAAGAGGTGTTGGAATTGGATTTAACTACTTTTACAGCAGTAGGAATACCGCATCCTTTTTTGCCGGTAGGACATGTGGAGCACATTGATGAGGTAATATCATATATATCGGATGATGAATTTATTGATTGTTTTGGGAAAGCTGCAGAAGCAGGAGTGGGCATTGAGATACAGTCAGGTACTTTTGCAGGAAACTATGAAAAGAAATTTGAGGGTTTTCATGATGATAGTTTTATGCGTGTATTTACTCTTGCTAAGAAAGCAGGTTGCAAATTCTACTTTGCAAGCGATTCCCATGCTGTTGTCAGTATAGGAGATGTACTAAAAGTAGAAAGATATATTCGCGAAATTGGTATAGGTAAAGAAGATATTTTTAAATTCGATTGAAAATATTGTGAAAATGATATATGTAAATTGATATAAGGAAGATAACAGGATTAGCATTAATTAATAATAAGCGATTATTCCATATTAACAAAGAGAGACTTTAATTATAGTTGATTTGTGACTTGAGATGACGAGCTAATTAGTGTTACAATAAAATTGTACATGATACCATGTACATCGCAGCATCCGGAGCTGACTTTCGTAAAGAAAGGAGTGATCTGTAGTGAAGATTGCAATGGAGGTGGCCATTCTTTAATGGCCATGGGTGTGTCAAACAGAAATGTCTGACACACCCATTTTAAACTTGCATTTTATAATAATTAATTATAACCGTTCTTTCTCTTGAAGTATAGAAATTTACAAATCCCCTAAAAAATTCCTATACCGGGGTTTGGAAAGGGGATTCCCCTTCCCGGTTTAAGGAGTAGATGGGCGTTGTAGAGCGAGCAAGCGATTTTGCTTTGCAAAACGCTTTGGTGCTCAGGATTCTGCAATAAACATTGTTTACCATACTATAGCTCAGAAAATCTACTGTATCCTTAATATGTTGGTATAATTGAAAAAGGATAAGTCAATACTATTCTCCGAGGTGTTACCAAATGAGAAAAAAAGTTGGGATTCCAAGAGGATTGTTTTATTATCAGTATTATCCTCTCTGGAAAACATTTTTGGAAGAGCTCGGTGCAGAGATTATTGTATCTAATAATACAAATAAAAAAATTCTGAATGATGGTGTTAAGATGTGTATCGATGAGGCATGTCTTCCGGTAAAAATATTTCATGGACATGTAATAAACCTTAAAGACAGAGTTGACTATTTATTTATTCCCAGATATACCAGTGTATCAAAAAAGGAATATGTATGTCCCAAATTTGGTGGACTACCTGATATGATAAGACACACTTTTACAGACCTTCCTCAAATAATTGATACTGAAGTTAATTTAAGGAAATCTAAGTCTAATTCTATAAAATCAGCTATAGAGATTGGGAAATATTTTACTGAGGATATTAGAACCATAAAAAAGGCATATAGAAAAGCTGTTACCCAGCACAAGCACTTCAGGCTAAAGGTAAAAAGTGGTAATTTACCCAGCGAAATATTTGAGGGATACATTCAGGATAAAAAGAGTAATAAAGAAAGTGAACCAAAAAGTGAACCAATAGTAAATACTTTGACAGAAAACAGTTGGCTAAAAGAAAATAGGCGGGAAGAAAGCAAGCTTAATATAGCACTCATAGGCCATGGTTATAATATCTATGATAACTATGTAAACATGAATGTTGTTTATAAGCTTAAAAAGCTTGGAGCCAACATAATCACAGTTGATATGATAGATGGACGTATTATCAGTGAAAAGTCTAATCTCCTAAATAAAAAAGTATTCTGGTATTTTGGAACAAAAGTTATGGGAAGCATATATCACTTATTAGATAGGAATGATATAAGTGGAATTATATATGTTATGAGTTTTGGTTGTGGAATAGATTCTTTTATGTGTGATTTGGCAGAAAGGAAGATTAGAAGAAATAAAGATATTCCATTTATTGTGTTAACCATTGATGAGCATTCGGGAGAAGCAGGTTTGAACACAAGGATTGAGGCATTTATTGATATGATTAGGTGGAGGAATAGCGATGAAAGTAACTTTTCCCCATATGGGGAATTTATATATTTGTATTAAAGTTTTAATGGAGGAGTTGGGAATAGACTATATAATACCCCCTTTTAATAATAAAACTACATTGGAGATAGGCACAAGATATGTACCTGAATGTGCATGCTTACCCTTGAAAATAACTACGGGGACATTAATAGAGGCTTATAATCTAGGAGCAGATACTGCTTTAATGGCAGGAGGATGTGGGCCTTGTAGGTTTGGATACTATTGTGAAATGCATAGAGAAATTTTGAAGGATTTAAACTATAATATGGAAGTAATAACACTAGAACCACCACAAGGAAACATATTGGAGCTTTTTAGAAGAATAAAAAAACTTATTGGAGGCTTTAATATATATAAAATTATAAAAGCGTTAAAGAATACGACACAAGTTGCTATAGAAGTTGATAAACTTGAAGATATGGTATCTAAAATACGTCCCCGTGAATTAGAAAAGGGAAAAGTTAATAAGATTTATAAAAAATTTCAAAATGATGTTGTTAAAGCAAATAATACAACAGAAATTATTAAGCTAATAAAAAGTACCGGAAATAAGCTTCTAGAAGTAAAAATTGATAAAGAAGCCAATCCCCTTAGGGTAGGAATAGTTGGAGAAATTTATACTACAATTGATGATTATACAAATTTTAACATTCAATCCAAGCTTGGTAGTATGGCAGTAGAAACACACCGTTACGTAACTATAAGTAATTGGATAACAGAGCATATTATTAAAACTGCTCTAAAAATTCCTAGAGATTTAAGATATGCTAAGGCAGCAAAACCTTACTTAGGAAAAATGATAGGAGGACATGCTAGGGAAACAATAGGGAACACTATATTATATGCTCAACAAGGATATGATGGTGTTATTCAGATTTATCCTCTTACATGTATGCCTGAAATTGTTGCTGAAAGTATATTACTTGCAGTTGAAAGGGATTTTGATATTCCTGTTCTTACATTAATAATAGATGAAATGACGGGAGAAGCAGGATATTTTA
>CAZEYH010000357.1:0-3514 GCA_964515895.1 uncultured Clostridiaceae bacterium
GCTATGGGAGCAACAGAGATGATCAAGGTTTAAAGGATATGGTATTAACTTTGTATGAATTTGTTCAGAGCTGCCCCTGGCCGGAAGACTGGTTAGCTGAAAAAACAGAATACTTTAATCTTAATCCTGAACAAGATTTTACCCAAACACAATGGGGAAAGCTACTTTTGAAAAATACTGCTGATGAATGTATCTGCCTAAAGGGAATGATGGAAAAAGCTATTTCAGTCATTGAGTCATCTGAGGGATTATCCCCTTATCTTGCCAATTTCCAGGAAGAAATGGACAAAATAGATTTGCTGTCAGACAAATGCTGCACAGAATCATGGGATAAACTTTATGAGGAAATTAATTCTTTTAAATTTGAAAGGCTTCCAAGGTGTAAAAAAGATGCAGATAAAAGCATGCAGGAATATGTGAAATCTATTCGGGATGATGTTAAGGGGAGGATAAAAAAGATACAAGAAGATGTATTTATAGCTCCATCAAGAGATATTATTGAAGATTTAAACAGTGTTTATCCATTGATAAAACATCTTTCAGAACTGGTGGTAAAATTTAGCAGGGAATATGCAGAAAAGAAAAGGGAAAAATCACTTCTTGATTTTAACGACTTGGAACATTTTTGCCTCGCCATCCTTACAGAAAAGAAGGAAGATGGAGGATTTTTACCATCCAAAATAGCTGAGGAATATAAAGAAAGATTTGAAGAAATATTTGTTGATGAGTATCAGGACAGTAATCTGGTTCAGGAAATAATCTTAAATGTAATATCAAGAAAGGATTTAGGCAGTCCTAATATATTTATGGTGGGAGACGTAAAACAAAGTATTTACAGGTTTAGACAAGCTAGACCTGAACTTTTTCTTGAGAAATATAATACTTATTCTAGTGAGCAAAATGAAAAGTATAGAAAAATTCAGCTTTATAAAAATTTCAGGAGCCGCAAGGAAGTTATAGATAGTGTAAATTTCATATTTAGCAGAATAATGTCAGTAGATGTAGGAGAATTAGATTATACGAAGGACGAAGGATTAAATCTCGGTGCGGTATATGAAGAGCCCGGAGAGCAAGAGGAATTTACCGGTAAGGTAATTTTAGGGGGAACTACAGAATTGCATATCATTGAAACTGAAGGAGATGAAGATGGATATAAAACCGGTACTCAAGAGGAAGAAGATGATTATGAAGGCGAAAATAATGATAGAGATATGGCATCCTTTTTTGATGACAGAGAGCATCTTGACAGTATCCAGTGTGAAGCTAGAATTGTAGCAAAGAGAATAAAGGAATTAGTTAGTAATGAAGAATTAGGGATTTATGCTATTTACGATAAAAATGAAAAAAAATACAGACCAATTGAATATAGAGACATTGTAATTTTACTCCGTGCAACCAGAAACTGGTCTGATGTTTTTGTAGAAGAGCTTACTGCTCAAGGAATACCTGTTTATGCAGATACAGGTACCGGATTTTTCAAAACTGTTGAAGTACAAATTATTTTGTCACTACTTCAAATTATTGATAATCCTTTGCAAGACATACCCTTACTTTCAGTGCTTCGCTCACCTATTGTTTTGTTTACTTCTGATGAACTGACAGATATAAGACTTGCTGACAGAGATGCATCTCTATATGAAGCGCTAAAAAAGCTTGCAGGGGCTGAAGAAAAACATGAATTTGATAAAAATCTTGTTGAGAAAGTTACCGGATTTTTAGAAACTCTAAACGAGTGGAGAGATAAGGCATTATATATGTCTACAGATGAGCTTATATGGTATCTATATACAGAAACAGGATTTTACAGTTATGTAGGTGCAATGCCCGGTGGGGAACAGCGACAAGCCAACCTGAGAATGCTTTTCGAGCAAGCAAGAAAGTTTGAAGATACAAGCTATAAAGGACTTTTTAATTTTATAAATTTTGTGAACAAACTCCGAAGCAGCAGAAGTGATATGGGAAGTGCAAAGATATTAGGAGAAAATGAAAATGTTGTAAGAATTATGAGCATACACAAAAGCAAGGGTCTTGAATTTCCTGTAGTAATATTATCAGGTTTAGGTAAAGGTTTTAATTTACAGGATTTAAATCGTAGATTGATTTTACATCAAGAACTTGGTTTTGGGCCTGACTATGTGGATTGTGAAAAAAGGATAGCTTATACCACTCCGGCAAAACAGGCTTTAAGATACAGAATTAAAACAGAAAGCCTATCAGAAGAAATGAGAATCTTATATGTAGGTTTTACCAGGGCGAGAGAAAAACTAATACTTACCGGTTCGGTAAAAGACTTTGGGAAAGCGGCTTCCCGTTGGAAAGATTATGCTTCTGTAAGCAACGAAAAAATTCCCGGACACATTATATTAAAGGGAAGGAACTATTTGGATTGGATCTGCTCTGCTCTAGGTTCAGTTGAACAATATGATAATCAATACCATGTACATGGAAAAATGCAGGCATGGGATATAAAAATATGGAATAAAAAAGACGTGATTAATGAGGAAACACCAGTGCAAAAAAATCAGCAAGATTTTTTCGAAAAAATTAATGAAATAAGTCTTGATAAAAATATTATTGTAAATAATGATGCAAAAGTTGAGCGAGGTTTTAGTGATAATTTTGAGGAAATAAACAGGAGATTAAATTGGGAGTATAAATATATTGAAGCATCCCGTATTCCGGTTAAAATTTCAGTAACTGAATTGAAAAGGAGATATGCCTTTGAATCATTTGAAGAATATCCTACATTTTCAGTATATACGCCTACCCTTATAGAAAAGCCTGCATTTATGGAAGAAAGTAAAGGACTCAGTGCAGCAGAGATTGGTACGGTTCTCCATTTTGTAATGCAACGGCTGGACTTAAATCAGGTATCAACACCAAAACAAATAAAAAGTCAGGTAGATGAAATGGTAAAAAAAGATCTGTTAACCATTCAACAGGCAGATACAGTGAACATTCACAAGATAAACAATTTTTTTACAACACAGCTCGGTAAAAGAATGTTAAATGCTGAAAAAGTCTATAGAGAAGTGCCTTTTAATATGCAGGTCAGCAGTAAGGAATTATTTAATCACCTTGATGAACTTTATAAAGATGAACCTATTCTTCTGCAGGGGGTAATTGATTGTTTTTTCGAAGAACCGGACGGCCTTGTTTTACTCGACTATAAAACTGACTATATACCTTCCGGAAATGAAGAATCCAAGGAAGCAGTTATACACGTAAAAGAACGGTACAAGCTTCAGATTGAGTATTATGCCAAAGTTTTAGAAAAGCTTCTTAAGAAAAAAGTTAAAGAAAGATATGTATATTTATTCTGGAACGAAGAAGTAGCGGAGTTTATGTAATGAATTCAATGGAATTCGGTGTATACTATGGATTAGTGCAAAAACTGTAGGTAAACATTGTTGTTATGTACTCTGATATGCTATTATATTATATATACATACATAAATAATATTGTAAAAGAGGATATTTATATGCGTATATTACATACATCAGATTGGCACCT
>CAZEYH010000358.1:0-1200 GCA_964515895.1 uncultured Clostridiaceae bacterium
CCAACTATATCCATATCCTTTTCAAAATCTATAATCCTTTTCAAACCTTGTCTGATTATATCATGGTCATCTGCAATCAATACTTTAATTACCTCTTTTTTCATCTCTTATTACCTCCCGACTAATAGGTAATTTTACCCTATAAGTTGTGCCTTGCCCCTCTGTCGACTTAATATTAATTTCTCCCTGAAGCTGATTCACTCTATCCAATATGCCAATCAGCCCATAGCAGTCCCCTTTAGTCTTCACTCTCTTTAATGTTTCTTCTACATTAAATCCTATACCATCATCATATATAACCAGCATTAAATATTTTGTGCCATAATCTAATCGTACTTTAGCATGCTTTGCTTTAGAATGTTTTTTAATATTATTGAAAACTTCTTGTACGATTCGATACACAGCTACTTGAATAATAGGTTCTATTTCCCCCTTAATAGGCTTTAATTTTAACTGGATATCAATGTGAGACTCTTGTGAAATATTGCTAATAGCTTCCTGAATTGTCTGATTTAGTCCTAAATCATCCAAAGACATAGGCCGTAAGTCAAAAATAATATTTCTAATCTCTTTTAAAGCTACTTTCACACTTTCTTTTAAAGTTGCTAATTCTTTAAGACCTTCCCCTAAATCATTTTGAACAATCATTTTACAAATATCCATTTGCATGGCAACATTAGCCATATACTGTGCAGGCCCATCATGAATATCTCTTGCTATTCTTTTTCTCTCGTTTTCCTGGGCTTCAAGTATTTTTATACCAATAAATATTTCGGAATTTTTATCTGCATCTTCCAAAGCGGAAAGGATATCTCCCTCTAGATAAGCAAGAGCAATACTTATTTGGTTGACTATTTTTTCACTTCTCTCAATGTTTTCAGATAGTTTTTTTAAGGCTATTTCCAGCTGAGTCCTTTTTTGTCTTAATGTTTTTTCTTCATTTGTTTTAGTAATATATTTCACTCTGATTTCTAATGATTTTTCGTAAGCATCCTTAATATCGCTTTCACCATATATGTTAAAGTTCTTGGAAACTTCCGCCAACCATTGTCTTGCTTTTTTATCCTGTTTTTCCAGTTCATTCACTTCATCGATAACTCTATTAACATCATTCTTAACATTAGCTAGTTCCAGCTTAATGTTTTCATACTCATTTCTGATACTATCAACTATCTTGAGTACCTCATCCCTACTTGAATT
>CAZEYH010000358.1:1300-3504 GCA_964515895.1 uncultured Clostridiaceae bacterium
CCCTTAGGTTTTGAAGGTTCTAATTTTGGAACTACAATAGATAAAATACCATCTTTGTATTCTGCTTTTGCCTTTTCGGATTTTACCTCAACCGGTAATTGAATTGTCCTTGAAAAGCTGCCATAATATCTTTCTGTTCTGTAAACATTCTCTTCTTTGAACTCACTTTCTTTTTTTGATTGACCGGAAAGCTTTATAGAATTTTCATCAACATATAAATTTAAATCATCTTTGGAAACACCGGGTATTTCAGCTTTTACCACAACATCAGTTTCAGTCTGATAAACATCAACTCTCGGAGTAGATATTCCTCCGAATAATCTTGAGGGTAAATAATCTATGAAGTTACTCATTTCTTTGCCGATATTATCTGCATCCCTAAAAGGGTTCCATGGTACAAGGCCCATTTCTATTCCTCCTTAACATTCGTTTATTTAGTTGTAGTTTTTGCTTTAATAGATAATTTTATAAGTGTTTTTTAATTTCCCTAATAGAAATTGCAGATTTTCTTCTTCTATTCTCATAGAAATTAGCCTGTCACTCTAAAAAAGTGCAGGCTTGATTTCATTCAAATAATTCAGAAGAACCGTCCCCTTGTATCCATATTTCTTTATTTGTTAAACCAAAGATATTTTTACCGGTGTAGGGTTAACTAAGGTATCGCTAACAGGACACCTATCTTCTACTATTTCTAACCATTTTTCCAAAGTAGCTTCATCAGCATCAGAGTCAGTAGTAATCTTAACTCTTATTTCCTTATATCCGGCTCTTTGCTCTTTAGATTTTCCCATGAACCTTGCAGGGTTTAAATCTCCTTCTAGTTGAATGTCCATTCCACGAAGCTCGAAACCCATTTCTTTTGCTATAACATGTCCGACAACATTAATACATCCTGCTAAACCTGCAAGTAAATAATCAACAGGAGTTGGTCCGTCATCTGTTCCCCCTTGATTTTTTGGCTCATCAACAATGATCTTAAATCTACCAGCTTCAACTACCGTTTTTGTTGGATTTTCACTATGTGCTTTTGCTCTAATTTTTATGTCCATCATTTTATCATCTCCTTCATTGCATAATTTTTGTTATCTTTACTATTCTAGTTTTTAATGTGTTATTATTATATTGTTATATAATTTACATTTAATTATCATGTTTTATTATTACCCGTTAAAAATAATCTAAAACAGAAAAGTCGGTGCAAATGGTGAAGAACTATAAAACAAAAAATTAAATGTCTACTAATAGACTATATTTCTTTTTTCTGTTATAATTGGATAAAATAAAGGACGAGAACAAAACAACTAGAAAGGATTTTATCTTATGGATGATATAGAAGATGATTTCGAAAAAATAAATGAATATATAAATAAGGCAAAGGAGTTAATCAGTAAAACTAGCTTTGATATTAAAACTCATTATGAAAGTGCACATGAAAATTTGACCAAAGCCCTTAACGCATCCATTAAGTCTAAGTATAATATTGGTATGGCACAGAGCTATACTTATTTAGGTCAACTGAAATGTACTTTATCCAGCTATGATGCCTCTTTGGAATATTTTCAAAAAGCTTTAAAAATCTATAAAGAATTAAATGATAAAGAAGCTTCTGCATCCATGTATGATAATATTGGCAACGTCTATTTGCTTCAGGATGATTTAGATAAAGCATTAGACTGCTTCATAGAATCCCGCGACATAAGTCTTTCTATTAATTCGGATAGGACATTATGTAAAGCTCTAACCAATTGTGGTTTAGTATCTTTTAAACTCAAAAATTTAGATAAGGCACTAAATTACTATATTGAAGCTTTACCTATATACAAAGAGCTGGAAGAAAAAGAAGAGCAATCCAAAACATTAAGTAGTATCGGAACAATATATGTGGAAATGAAAGAGTATGATTTAGCAATAACATTTTTTATAGATGCCTTAAAACTTGAGACAGAGTTAAATTCAACCTATGGTATAGCTTATGCAAATTTCAGGTTAGCTGAAACTTATTACTTTATGAATTGCTATGAAAAAGCGATTGAGTTTAATAATAAAGCTTTAAAGGCTGCTAATGAATCTGAAAATAAGCCTCTTCAATCTTACTGCTGTGTTTTATTTTCTAATATATATGAAAAATTAGAAAATTATAAGGAAGCTCTTAAATTCTTTAAAGAATATAGTAGAATAAGAGAAGATGTATTAAGTGAAGATAG
>CAZEYH010000359.1:0-3501 GCA_964515895.1 uncultured Clostridiaceae bacterium
GAAGGCAGACCCTCAACTTGTAAACAAGTTATTATTAAAGGAATTAAATAAATAAATCTAAATGGATTTTATTAATTAATGAGAAATAGACAATTAGAAGTTAGAAGCTAGAAGTTTAAAAAAAATAATAGATAAAATCAATCTTGTATACAATAAACATTTTGTATATAATAGATATGACTGGGAAGGCTTGATATGAGCAGCTATTATAACTTGGTAGCAATAATAGTACATTTAATATAAAATTAATATAAAAATATTTTTCTGCTCATGTAATGAAAGGAGTATGATAAAAAATGAATTTTTTAGAACAAACTATTGAGCGAGCAAAAGCAGATGTGAAAACAATAGTATTACCTGAAAGTACAGATATGCGTGTAATTAAAGCAGCTTCAATGGTACTGGAAAAAGGAATAGCTAACGTTGTTCTTGTTGGCGATAGGGATGAAATTACCGGCTTGGCAGGTAATTTAGATATATCAAAGGCCGTGATAGTAGATCCCGTTAAATCGGAAAAATATGATGATTATGTAAACACTTTTTACGAACTTAGGAAAGCCAAAGGAATTACTATTGAAAAGGCAAAAGAAATAATGAAAAACCCTGTTTATTGGGGTGTTATGATGGTAAAAAAAGGTGATGCGGACGGAATGGTATCAGGAGCAGTGAATTCAACAGCAGATACTTTAAGACCGGCTTTACAGATTGTAAAAACGGCACCGGATGCAAAGCTTGTTTCAGCATTTTTTGTTATAGTTGTCCCGAATTGTGAATATGGTCATAACGGAACATTTATTTATGCTGACAGTGGTTTAGTTGAAAATCCTAATGAAGAGCAATTGGCAGAGATAGCAATTACATCAGCTAAATCCTTTAAACTACTTGTTCAGGCAGAACCAAAAGTTGCCATGCTTTCATATTCTTCTTACGGAAGTGCAAAAAGTGAGCTTACGGAGAAAGTTATTAAAGCTACAGAAATAGCAAAAGAAAGGGCACCTCAATTAATGCTGGATGGAGAATTACAGGGAGACGCAGCAATAGTACCTTCAGTGGCAGAATCAAAAGCTCCGGGAAGCCCGGTTGCAGGTCAGGCTAATGTTTTAGTATTTCCTGATTTAAACTGTGGTAATATTGCTTATAAATTGACACAGAGATTGGCAAAAGCAGAAGCCTACGGACCAATTACTCAAGGTTTAGCAGCTCCGGTTAATGATCTTTCGAGAGGATGTACTGCAGAAGATATTGTTGGTGTAGTTGGAATAACTGCGGTTCAAGCCCAGAATGGTAAATAAAAACAAGACGATGAATATGGGATGGGGGTATGTGTTATGAAAAAGATACTGGTAATTAATTCAGGTAGTTCATCTATGAAATTTCAACTAATTGACATGACTACTGAAAAGGTTCTTGCAAAAGGTTTGTGTGACAGAATAGGAATAGAAAATTCATTTCTTAAATACACTAGATATGGTAACGATACTGTTGTTTTGGAAAAAGATATGCCGGACCATAAAACTGCAGTACAGGAAGCTATATATGCTTTGACTTGTAAAGACATGGGCGTAATATCCGATATGTCTGAAATCACAGCTTTTGGGCATAGAGTAGTACATGGTGGGGAAAAATTCCATAATTCAGTGATTATTGATGAAGAAGTGATGAAAGCTATAAAGGAATGTATTGATCTTGCACCTCTTCATAACCCTCCAAACATTACAGGAATAGAAGCATGTAAATCAATAATGCCGGGTACTCCAATGGTTGCTGTTTTTGATACGGCATTTCATCAAACAATGCCCACACATGCATATTTATATGCATTACCCTATGATCTGTATGCAGAACATGGAGTCCGCAAATATGGATTTCATGGAACTTCACATAAGTATGTTGCTGAAAGAGCTGCTGCAATGCTGAATAGACCTCTTGAAGAGTTAAGGTTGATTACATGTCATCTCGGTAATGGTGCAAGTGTTTGTGCTATAAAAAATGGCAAATCCGTAGACACCAGTATGGGTTTTACACCTCTTGCAGGTCTAGCAATGGGAACTAGGAGTGGTACAATTGATCCGGCTGTTATATTTTTCTTAATGGAGAAGGGAAAGATGAGTATCGAGGAAGTAAATGAATACTTAAATAAAAAATCAGGGGTATTAGGTATTTCCGGTGTGAGTAGTGACTTTAGAGATATTCAGGCTGCTGCAGAAGAGGGAAATGAGAGAGCCCGATTAGCAATTGATATATTCTGCTATAGAGTCAAAAAGTATATTGGAGAATATTCAACAGTTATCGAAGGTTTAGATGCTGTTATATTTACTGCAGGAATAGGAGAAAATAATGATCTTGTAAGAAATAAGGTAGTAAGTGGCCTAGATTACCTTGGGATTTCAATAGACCAGGATAAAAATAGAATTGCAATAGGTAAAGAAATTGATATTAGTACGCCTGATGCAAAGGTTAGAACTCTTGTGATACCTACAAATGAGGAGCTTGCAATTGCTAGAGAGACATTGAAGCTTATTAGCTAAATCTTAACTCTTGACAACCCTTACCCTAGCTAGTATAATAACTTTTGTTGGTTTAAGAGGTGAAGTAGTGTGATAATAGATATATCAGATGTTTTAAAAAGTGAAGAAACCTGCATAGATATAGGGTTTAATGATAAGGTCGAGGGACTTGAAGATACAATAAATAGCTATGATTTGTCTGGTAATGTAGTTTTCACTGGAGCTTTGAAAAAGGCTAAAGGTGAAATATTAAAACTTACAGGACTGATAGAATATGAATATGATATAAATTGCTATAGGTGCTTGGAGAATATTCATAGAAGCATGAAAATAAAGGTTAATGAAAATATACTTAACGCTAGAAGCGTTACCGATGAAGATGATGCATTTACTTATGAAGGTGATTACCTAGATCTAGACATAATACTGAAGAATTATATTATATTGAGTTTGCCTATGAAACAGGTTTGTAGCAACGACTGTAAAGGCCTTTGCCCAATTTGTGGAAATAATTTGAATGAGAAAAAATGCGACTGTACGGAAAAAAACAATATAAATCCTCAAATGGAGATACTAAGAAATTATTTTGATTAATTGTTTGTAAATGGAGGTGTAACAGAATGGCGGTTCCAAAACGTAAATGGTCTAAAGCGAGAACAGGAAAAAGAAGAGCTCATTGGAAACTATCAGCACCCACACTTGTGAGTTGTCCTCAATGTCACAAACTAACAGTTCCTCATAGAGTTTGCAAGGAATGTGGTTATTATGCAGGGAAGAGTGTTGTGAAAGTAGCTGAAGCTAAGAAGTAGAAGATAAATCTAGAAATTAATTAATAATGGAATTAATTATTATAATCAATAATAGAAGCAAGATAGGATTTGCTTTGTATAATTTGTATAATTAGATCCTATAATAGTTAGAAAAGCAGCAGTTACAAGTACTGCTGCTTTTCTAATCTAATATGGTTATAACCATATTAGATTGCACCAGGTTG
>CAZEYH010000360.1:0-3469 GCA_964515895.1 uncultured Clostridiaceae bacterium
AAGATCCTGCAAAAGCAGTAGGAAGATTAGCACCGTATGCATTCCATGTACATGTAAAAGATTTTCATGTAAAGCTAGGTATAAGTACAAATCCTGGAACAGGTTGGTTTACTTCCAGGGCAGGCAATTACTTAAGAGGTGCTATAATTGGTCATGGATATGTACCTGTTGTACAATGTTTAAAAATCATTAAAAAAGCCGGATATAACGGAACCGTCTCAATAGAATTTGAGGGGATGGAAGAACCTCTTACAGGTATAGCTGTAGGACTTGAGAATTTGAAGAAATATCTTGCAATAATATAATAGATTAGTTTTTCTTCAAAGCAAATGAAAATATATGCAGAAAGCATTGTAAATAATGACAATTAGTAAATCTTTATCCTCAATTAAAAATAAGATTTTGTAATTACTACAGCTTAAAAGCTGTGATTTGATTACAATTATATTACAAAAAATTGAAAGAGGAGGTTTTTATATGTCAAACAATACAGTTGAGCCGCACAAATCTTCATTTGGCATGGATGCAAATGTGGCAGTGCTAATAGCTTATCTGGGTGGTGTAATAATATCTTTTATACCCGGACTCAGATATATAGCATGGGCAGTGCCGCTAGTAGTATTCTTTATGGAATCGCAAAGCCAATTCATTAAATTTCATGCAATGCAATCATTTACATTAAATCTTGGCGGAATGATATTGGGATTAATTGTAAGCTGGGTAATAGGAGGAATCGTAACTGCAATGTTATTTAGAAGTCCCGGTGCTAGTCTTGGTATTGCCGGATTTTTAACTGCACTTACAACTATTATTAGCATTATTATTACAATATTTGCTATTATAGCTGTATCTAAAGGCTGGAAATATCAAGAATATAAAATCCCCTTTATTGGCAATCTAGCTATGAAAATTGCTGCTATGTTCGGGATGAAAGCTTAATGATAATTTAATTATTATTAATGTGAGAATTACATAATTATATTTTAAAAGGGATGTACATCACTCTAACATCCCTTTATTATTTTTTGGGAAGCAAAATAGTAAAAGAGACCTTCAAGTTGAACTTTGAAAGCCTCTTTTTGTTTGGTGGACCAAAATTACTCATATCCGAACTCTTTAAGTCGGATAGATGAATTTCTGTAGGAGTCTCTTTTGTAAGATTATAAGTGATAATAAGCTTTATACCGTCTTGCACATCAAAGACAAAAACTTTATTAATAAGTAAATCTATGATATGCCTTTGAAAACCCGGATCGTCAATGTCACCGTCCTTAAATTGTTCTAACCAAAAAATTATGTGTTCTTTTTCTAAAGTAGGGTATGATTTCTGTTCTTTAATTAGACGAATTTCAGTATCTTTCTTTTGTTGCTCTAATTTATTTAGCCTTTTAGTTAAGCTTTCAGATACTGCTCCCATTTCAAATGCTTTAAGTAATCCATCAATACCCTTTTGAATTTCATTTATTTGAGCTCCTAGAGCTTTAATCAAAGCATTATCGTTTTTATCTTTTTCAAGTTCTTTTAATGCAATATTAGCTATAAGATTAATATTTTCTTCCGTTAATACTTTTTTTACTGTATTTTCGACAATTAATCGTTCTATTGCTTCTTTTTGAATATTATTTTTGTCACAATCACGAAACTTTTTTCTACCATTACAAGTATAATAATGATACCGTTTATTTGGTTTTTTGGCACTTTCCCCGACCATAGAACGTTCACAATGACCACAAAATAATTTCCCGGTCAAAAGATAATCCACTTTTGATTTCCCTCTAGCAGGTGCCTTTTTATTCCTTTTTAGTTTTTCTTGTACTCTAAAGAAGGTTTCTTTATCTATCAAAGCAGGAATTCCTCCTTCTATTTCTACTTCATTATTATATGTATAAATTCCTATATATTTTTTGTTGGAAAATACAGTATTAAAACTACTATGAGTAAAACGCTTTCCTCTTTTGGTTTTATAACCTGCTGCGTTTAACTTATCACAAATTTGCTTAACAGTAAAACCATTAGCATACATTTCAAAAGCTTCTTTTATTATTGGAGCGTAAATTGGATCTATTTCTAATTTTTTATTTACTACTTTATATCCCATAGGTATTGCACCACCTGTAGATTGTGCTTTTAAGGCACTCTCGTACATTCCTCTTGTTACTTTTTGTGAAAGCTCTTTGGAATAAAATTCAGCCATGCCTTCAAGCACTGATTCTAATATGATACCCTCTGGACTATCGCTGATATTTTCTGTTGCAGAAATAAGTCTTATTCCATTCTTTTTTAATTTATTTTTATAAATTGCACTATCATATCTATTCCTAGCGAACCTATCCAATTTATAAACTATAACACATTCCCACTTTTGTTTTTCACTATCTTTTATCATTTGTAAAAATTCTACACGATTTTCTATATTTTTAGATGCGGAAACAGCTCTATCTACATAAATATGTACAATATCTATATCATTTCTTTTACAATATTCTTCACATACTCTTATTTGTCCTTCGATAGATTGTTCGGTTTGCTTTTCCGAACTATACCGAGCATATATAACACCTTTCATAAATCTTCTCCCTTTGCTTTATAATATTTAGCAGCCTCCTTTACAAAAGAATCTGGCACTTCAAGATATTCAGCAAGTTCCCATGGCTCACGAAAGCCTGAACGAATTGCTTTTTTAAATTTTGTTTTTGGAACTAATTTTTTTTATAGCCCACCTATTAGCACGATTTTCATGTCTAGATTTAACATCAAGTTTAGAATTGACATTGTAAAAACTTCCTGTCATGTAATGTCCTAACTCATGGGCAAGATAAACTTTTTCTTCTACAGAAGTATTGATTTTATCAGCATTTAAAGCAATCCAGCCTTCTGGAAATGACATAGCTGTAACTTCTTTCATTGGAAAATAATCAATCTCAATATCTTCTTTCTCGGCAAGATTGTATAATTCCAACAGAGTCATTGTTTCTTCCCTTCCTTTTGTGCTTTCTTAAAACGAATATAATCAAGTATATCCTGCTTTTCATCATTAGTAAGGTCACGAAGTTCTCCGGCTAAAGCAAAGTCAATCCCATTAAGTTGTTCATTTAAAGTCATTGATCTTCCGAGTAAATAATCAACTGAAACTTCTAAATATTCTGCAATTCTCGGAAGGTGTTTTTCATAAGATTTAGACTTCCCTTTTTTCCATTCGGAAACAGCAGAAGCATATAATCCTAAATCCGTTTGAAATTTTTGATCTGTAATCCCTTTTCCATCTTTGATTCTTAAAATGTTTTTAAGTAATTTATCCATACTCCCCTCCTTTCATATGTAGTAAAAAACAAATAATTTAGAAAAATTCTAAAAAAAGCCTTGACTTTAGAAAAATTCTAAACTATAATATAATTGTAAACGAAATTTGGCAACAAAAAACTTAACCCGGTTGTTTATCAACCGAATGTTAATGGTGTTATAAATTTCC